>JASFYU010000047.1:0-53717 GCA_045046905.1 Flavobacteriaceae bacterium
CCAAATTAAATCGCACATATGCCAAAAAGCGGCACTGGCTTCCACATCCTCTAGTTTAACTTCTGATCCATTTTTCTTTAGCCCATGGTACACAGAGCCAAGAATAACCAGCCCCACAAGTACATGAATCACATGAAAGAGGGTAAGCAACCAGTAAAATGTAAAAAAAGTATTTTTGCCCATGGTTAGGCCTGCTTCTATTTTTTCAAAATACTCGAAGCCTTTAAGCCCCAAAAACAAAAGCCCACCCAACATGGTCAGCTTTATAAATAAAGACGCTTTTGTAATGTTTCCTTCTTTTAAAAACCCAACAGAATTAGCCATAAACAATCCACTGGTGATTAAAAAAATTGTGTTAATCGTACCTATTGTAGTATTTAAATGCAGCCTTGAGGCATGAAAAATATCAGCTTCTAATTTTCCATAATACACCATGGCAACCAATGCCATTCCGAAAGTAATCAGCTCCAAGAAAATAATAATCCACATTAAAATTCCTCCCGGCGGGTAATAAAAGTTTTTATACTCGATTTTTACTGGCTCCATTTAACTTTGATGTTTAATCTTTTCATACAACTTCACCAATGACTGTAACAGCTCAACCGGTGTTGTAAGAATTTGATAATGATTTTGCCCAAACATTTGCGGTAAATAATATTTTGCTTCGGCTTCAATAGCCAATGCATATGAGTTAATATGCCGTTGGTTTAATTCTCGTAAAGCCTGCTTTACATCATTGACTCCATATTTACCCTCATATTTATCATAATCATTGGGCTTACCATCAGAGATTAGGATAACCCATTTATTTTTGGTGTTGCGTTTATCTAATAAGGCTCCAGAATGCCTAAGTGCTGCTCCAATACGTGTGTAACCACTGGGCTCTATGGCCCCAATTCTATATTTGGCCGTATTCCAATTATCATCAAAATCTTTAAGACTTAGGTATGTTGAATGGTTTCGTGTTTTTGAATAAAAACAATCTATTGAAAAATCAATATTGAACTCATCTAAAATCTCTCCAAATAAAAGGGAAACCTGCTTTTCTACATCAATCACACGATTTCCGGCAGCATAGCCATCACTAGACAAGCTAATATCTAACAACAGTAAAATAGATAGGTCTTTTTCTTTTTTTCGTTTCGATAAATAAATTTTTTCTGAAGGCGTATGTCCTGTTTTTACATCAACAAACAAATCAGTTATGGCATCAATATCAAACTCCTCTCCTTGTGTTTGTCTTCGCTGTTGTTGGTATTTATTATTAACTGTGGTCAACATTTTTCGCAATCCTACCAAGGTCGACCTGTTCTCGGTCATGGTTTTTTTATAATAGGATGCATTGGTCTCTAGCTGTGTTTTCGGATATACTTTACAAAAATCTTTTCGATAGACCCTTTTGGAGTAATCCCACTCGTCATAATAAATATGATAATCATTGCTGTCTGCTTCTGCACTCTCTGAAACCGTAGTGTTTTCAATGAAATCAGCTTGGTATACCGAATGTGCCGTGTCATCTACACGAACCGTATATTTCATATTTATTTCATCCAAGGCATTGGAGTGATCATCTAACTCATCGTCACCATCCATATCTCTAAAATTACCTCCAAACTCTTCGGCGGTCTCTACCTTTTCAAATTGATGCTGCAACACAGCATCTTCCATTTGTTTTTGGTCTATTTGCACCGAGATAATCTCTTCAACAGCATTGGATTTAATGGTTGTTTTCGGCTGTTCTTCTTCTGCCTTTTTTACCTGATCGGTAAAATTCTTTAATTGCTTTTCTGAATTGTCATGGGGTGAATTCCGCATCCATTTTCCATAAATAAAAGTAAAATCTACCGGTAACTTCCCTGCTGATTTAGTGAGATAAAAAGCACTGATTTTCTCATAGTGCTCCTTGGTTATAGGAAACTGTTCAAATAAGGATCTAAGAATAGTTGAAGAGGATTCTTCTGCTTTTTGTTGAGATTCTAAAATATCATGTTCTTGATTATCATTCCAATTTAGATTCAGATTCTTTTGAACTGATAAATATAAAATTCTGAATATAAAAAATGAAATATTCTCATCAACCTCTTTAAACTCTGAGTATTTTACAGGAAGAAAAAAATTATTATTTCTATAACCTCCTTCTCTTTCTGCCTCATATATTTCTATAGATTCTCCTGTAATCGCCCTAGCCAATAAGGTTAAACGGGGTTTTATATCACTTAAATGTACCGTATACGAAAGCTGCTCCTGCTTTTTCTTTTTTTTGCGCTTAAAGTAATAGGCAAGCTTTGTAAATATATATTCATCTGGCTCAAACTCGAACATATGTATTGGTATTATGTGCTTAGATTCTAGTATTCCTTGATGAGCTGGCACCTCTGTCAAAAAAGGGAGAATTGAAAATCTTGAAACAAATCTTCATCAACTTTAATTAACAACCTCGACCCAAGGGTACGAGGTGTGCTTTCGAAAAAACATTTTTCATTTCGAGGCAGGCCTGCCGGCATAGGCAGGTTAAACCCTCAATGAGGGATTAAAAACTAAGCAACACTAATTGTAAACCTATGGTACTGGTTCCTCAGTAAGCGTACTCAATTATAAAAGACTTAGTACTCAATACTCCAAGACGAATCACTAATTTATATCATTAAATCACTGAGGTCTTTAAGTGCTTGTACCACTTCTAGATCATCTGTCAAAGGTTCTACAACAGCAACATGTACTGAAAGTCTTTTTGGCAACCCACTATGAATCAGCTGAGCAGCATCTACAAGCAAACGAGTAGAAACTGTTTCTGTTAAACCCAATTCTGTTAAGTTTCTGATTTTAGTGGCAATATTTACTAATTTCTTAGCGATACCTTCATCAATACCAGTTTCTTGTACTAAAATTTCTGATTCTATTTTTGGTTCTGGATAATCAAAAGACATTGCTACAAATCGCTGTCTGGTCGATGGCTTCAACTCTTTAAATCCACGCTGGTATCCTGGATTAAAAGACGCGACCAACATAAAATCTTCATGAGCCTTTACTGTTTCTCCTAATTTATCAATAAACAGTTCTCTACGATGGTCTGTTAATGAATGAATGGCTACAATCACATCTGGTCTAGCTTCGGCTATTTCGTCCAAATAAATTATTGCGCCTTCTTTAACAGCCATGGTCAAAGGCCCATCTAACCAAAGGGTCTCTGCGCCTTTGATGATAAAACGCCCTATTAAGTCTGTAGAAGACGTTTCTTCATGGCAAGAGATAGTTAACAGTTTCTTATCTAATTTATGGGCCATATGCTCAATAAATCTAGATTTTCCTGTTCCTGTAGGGCCTTTTAACAAAAAGGGTATTTTACATGTATATGCATGCTCAAATACTTCGATCTCTTTACCAATAGCATGGTAATATGGTGCTTCTGCCATTGTATCAATTATTTATTAGGGGGGGAATATGAAAATAATTTAGGTTTAAATGCGAACATTATCCAGCCCCAACTGTTGTTTGCATCCTTGTCTCCGCCCTTTAAGACTTCCATAGTATCAGTTGCGAACATTTTTGAGTATCCTGCACTTAATTTTATATCCTTTGCAATTGCATACCCTATAGTCAGGTCAATTTCGGTACCCAGATTATTGTCCATTTTGTTGGCTCCTTGATACACATTGGCTGCGGAAGAGAAAAAATGAGGTATTAATTTTGCTGAAAATCTATCTTTAGTATAGGCAATGGTGGCATTGATATCTACAAGACCAACAGACCCCCCATGATTGCCTACATAAAAATAATCCATCCATCCATTAAATTTATGATTGGTTCCAAATAAGGGAGCAAATGATTTAAGATCGGCATCAGCATCATTGGTATCTTTTCCTGACAAGTATTCAAGCCCGGCTCCTATGAAAATATCATTACTTAGTTTATACCCAATATTTCCTGTGAAATAAGAGGCACTAACATCTATATTAGCCGTTTTTCCCATTTGGAAATAAGTAGCAGCGTTGACACTTATATTGCCAGATTTATAGGTTAATCTAGGCCCTATCGTCTGCATATAATCAACTGCTTGGTCTCCTTGGCCGTCCAAAAACTCTATTCCGGTATTTAACACTAAAAAACTCAATCCAAATGTATTGAAATCGCCATGGTACCATGCGTATTGAAAAGTTTTATACCCTGCCGCATTGCTGTATAGCGCATCAACCCCACCTTGTGTATCGGCATTGAGTGCCAGGCCAATATCTAATCTGTTTTTTTGGTCCGCCACATATTTAAAGATAAAGGCATCATGACTACGGGCTTGTTGTGCCCAACCTACGTTGCCAAAAATTCGGTGGTCATCATACACTATTTCTTGACGTCCTAATTTTAAGGAAATTTTCTCGGATAAAATCATTTCGGCCCAAGCTTCGTGTAATGCCGTTGCGTTATCATCACTCGACAATGTTCCTACGTCTCCCCAAACTCTAACATTTTGAAGAGATACACCCAATATGACTTTTTCTTGTTTAAAATTAAAATTTAGACGAGAGCGTTGCGAAACAAAATTGGCTCCGTCTACACCATCATCAATAAGTGTTTTATACCCGTGTCTATTTTCAAATCGCGGTCTTATCTCCGCAGATAAGTCGAATTGCTGAGCCATTGATATGGTTGAAAAAAGCGCAGCCATTACTATTGAAAAAAGTAATTTTTTCATGGTTTTTTATATTTAATTACAATTTTATTTTTTTATTTCTCTAGTTGAATTGCTTTTGGAAACAAGATATTATTTTCCAAATGTATGTGTTGATGTAGGTCTTGTTCAAATTCCTCTAGTTTTGCATATAATGCCCTAAACGTATTACAGGCATTTTCTGGTGGCGTATAATTATTAGTTAATCTCGCAATTTCTTTAAAAACATTTCCTGCGTTTTCATGCTCGTCCTCCATTAATTGTATCGGATTTTTTACATTTCCGAAATGAGGTTTTGCAGGAAGCGTTCCTTCCTTTTCTGCTTTTTCCATTTGCTTTATATAAGGAAAAAGCATCAATTCTTCCTTTTTCATATGCATTGTAAGTTCACTAGCGACCTCGGCAACCAATGTATTTATTTCTATAACTTCTGCATAATGGTGGCCATGTACTTTTGCCACTTTAGTAGCGTATTGCATGAGTAAAGGAATGTTTTCTTCAACGTAGGTATGGTGCACATTCTGTATATGGTCTATAAGAAAACTTAGATCCCAGCTATTATAATTATATGCCTTTGAAACTACGGTGTCAATATTTTCTAATTCCTTTTTTAAAACGGAATAATCGACATGGTTCTTTTCACATGCCTTTTCAATGCTTATTCCTCCTCCACAGCAAAAATCGATACCATGTTTTTTAAAAACGTCTGCTGTTTTAATGTTTTCTGCGACAACTTCTGCTACGGTTTTATTTTCTATCAAACTCATTTTGAATGTCTTTATTGAATTAACTCTAAAATTTTTGCGACAGTTTCTTTATTATCTACACCCAAGCCTTCTTGCTGGTGCTCTAATTCTCCTCCGGCATTAAACACACTTATAATATTTGAGTGTGAAAAATCTAGCGGTGAAATTTCTTTGTACTTCACGGCTAAAACATTGGCAAACTCTCTTACACCACTTTTTGTTCCCTGTAAAAATGTCCATTGATTACCATCCATTATATTTTCTATGGCGAATTCTTTTAAGCGTTTGGGCGTATCAGTTTCTGGGTCAATACTCACTAAAACAAATTGAAGCTTGTTCAGCCTATTTTTAGGTATTTGGCTTTCAATATTCCTCATGTCGGCCATTAGTCTGGGGCAGGCTGCTTTACAGCTGGTATAAATCATAACCACGACCAAGGTCTTACCCTGTAATTCTTTGAGTTCAATGGTTTCACCTTCCTCGGTGTTCCATTTTGTTGTTAAATTAAAAATAGATTCATCTGAAATTTCGCCGATGGCCATTACTTTAGAGCTTTGTTCTGAAATCAATTTTATATCCATTTTACAGATAGGGCAACTGCCTGGCTCATGGTATGTTTTTTCTCCCTCACACTTCATAGGGCATTGGTAGAGTGCTAGTTCTTCTTTTTCAATACTAGATTCAGTTTTATCTTTGCAGGAGGCAAGAGATAATAGTGCAACAAATACAATTAGTATATAATTAGAGGTTTTCATTTATTGTTTGATTTTTGTCCTTTACACATCTAAACCCTAGATTTCTCATGGTATACTTTGCTTTTACGCTACCACGAATGGCATATCTCATAAAAGCGGCATAATTCATTAAATCAGTGGCTCCTATTGCTGCGCTTCCGCAGAAGAGGTTGCTATCATTATCAACATCTTTACGGGATTCACCAGATACTAAAACCGAATTAAAATCTGAAGTCCACTCCCAGACCAAACCATGTAAATCATATACTTTCCAATAATTTACAAAGGTTGAACCAATTTCATCATTAAAGGTTTTTGGTTTTTCATACCAGGATAAAATGTACTCATTATACGTTTTCAGTGTACGGGCATCGGGCATATCTTCATTGGCCATTGCCACATATTCCCATTCGTCAATAGTGGGTAATCGTTTCCCTTGACATTCACAATAATCTTTGGCGACAAACCAAGAAATACTGGTTATGGGTGCTTTTAAAGATTGATTATCATTTAAAACCGTATCAGATTTCCAACTAGAAAGGTAGTTACCATCTACAAAAAGTTTCTTTACTCTGGATCTCTTCCATTTTGGATTTTCTGTAATGAACTTTAGAAATTCTTGGTTGGTAACAGGGTACACATCCATATCAAAATCAGAGATGGTCACTTGTAGTGAATCTCTACCATAGAGTGGAGTATATGTACCTCCTTTTATTGAAACCATTTTAGATTGACCATTTGCATAGGTTGCCCAAAATAATGTTATACAAATTGTCAATCTAAAAATAGTTTTCATTTTATTTACAATTTAGTGGCCATTTTTAACCTGATTCACCTGATTTACCGTAACATTGGTTTTGTTATTGCCCCAAGAATTGTATACGTAGGTCAATACATCTGCAACCTCATCATTAGTCAAGGTTTGTTTGGTCATTACGCTGTTGTATTTGTCTCCATTAACAGTGATTTCTCCTGTTTTTCCATTGAGTATAATATCAATCGCACGATTAACATCTGCATTTAAGTAATCAGATTTTGCCAATGGAGGAAATGCGCTTGCAATACCTTCTCCGTTTGCTTGGTGACAAGCAAAACATGTTTTGGTATAAATAAGTTTTCCTGATGCAATTTTTTCTGACAAACTTTTGTTTGTATTCACGACTACTTTAACATCGTCTTCGGTTGGCATTTCTTGCAGTGTTCCTCCTTCAGGGTTATAAATACCTTCTTGTTTAACACCTGAATAAAGTTGTTTATTCTCTTCACCTTTCACTTTTAACATTCCTAAGGCCCCTTTGTTAAATGCTCTAAAAATAGAGTGATCTACTATAATAAAAGTTCCTGGAACATCTACTTTAAACTCAACAATTGCAGCGCCACCGGCTGGAATCAATGTAGTTTGAACATTTTCATTAATCATTGACCCTCCTTCAACATTTACTCTATCAAATATTTCACCTATTACATGAAAAGAAGAAACCAAGTTCGGCCCACCGTTACCTACGTATAAACGAACGGTCTCACCAACATTTGCAGTAATGGCATTATCGCCTGTTAAAGCGCCAACTCTACCATTGAACACTACATAATCTGCATCTTCAGCAACTGCTTTTTTCATATCAAAAGCTTGTAACCCTGGGTCTCCATTGTCTCCTTTTGTATAGAAATCACCTTGCATGATATAGTATTCTTTATCTACTTTTGGCAATCCTCCTTCTGGTTCAACCAAAATTAGCCCGTACATACCATTGGCAATATGCATTCCTACAGGTGCTGTAGCACAATGGTATACATATAAGCCTGGGTTTAAGGTTTTAAAAGAAAATGTTTTTTCATGGCCAGGTGCTACAAATGAAGATGTTGCTCCACCGCCAGGACCGGTCACCGCATGTAAATCAATGTTATGTGGCAATTTGTTATCTGGGTGATTCGACAGCGTAAATTCTACCTCATCTCCTATACGTGTACGAATAAAACTCCCTGGAACCGAACCTCCAAAGGTCCAGTACATATAAGTTGTTCCATCGGTCATGGTACCTTCTTGTTCTAGAATTTCCATGTTTATAAGCACCTTTTTCGCACTACGGTCACCTACTGATGCCGGAACATTAGGAGGCGATGTAAGCTCTGCCTTCATAGTGCCTTTTATAACAATCTCGGCTGCATCTTCTGATGAACTATTTTTAGCTGTTTCGGCATCTGTTTTGCAACTTGCCAACAATACCAAGACCATTAATACGATCCCAGAATTTCTTAATAATCCTTTTACTTTTCTCATTTTTCTTTACTATCTATTTATTAATTATTAATCTCTAAAGCTTCATCGGTAGGTCTACCATGTTTAATAAAATCAATGATATATAGAACTATACCTGTAGTGAATAAGGTTGCACATATTATTAAAATGTAAAAATGTACTTCTACCATTTCTTGAACTTCCATAAATTCCATTTTCATAATCCGTTCTAAATATACTTGAGCAACACCCGCAACACCAAAGGCAATAGTCATACCTACCATACCTACATTCGAGAACCAAAAAGCCATTCTTCCTCTAGAACTGTCATATAGTTTTCTACCAGTCATATTTGGCAATGAATAACTAATAATGGCTAAAACAATCATTGCATAAGCTCCCCAGAAAGCCAAGTGAGCATGCATTGCTGTCACTAAAGTGCCGTGTGTGTATAAATTTGTTTGTGGCAAAGTGTGAGCAAAGCCTAATAATCCTGCTCCAACAAACGATACAATTGCCGCACCTAATGTCCAGTATAATGCTAATTTATTGGGGTGTTTTTTCTCCCCTTTTCGATACATATTCACAGCAAATAATGCCATTGCCAAGAATGCTAAAGGCTCTAAAGCTGAGAATATTCCACCAACGATTAACCAAATTTTATTTACACCAATGTAATAATAATGATGGCCTGTTCCTAAAACTCCAGATAAGAATGTTAAACCAACTATTACATACAGCCATTTCTCAATAACTTCTCTATCAACACCTGTTAATTTAATTAATAAGAATGATAAAATACCTCCCATAATTAATTCCCAAACACCTTCAACCCAAAGGTGAACAACCCACCATCTGAAGAAAGAATCTGTAACCTGACTATCAAAAGGTATCATACCAGGAAGATATAATAGCGCTGCAAAGAAAAGACCCATTGTGAGTACTAATGCTGTTGTAGTTCGTCGTTTTCCTTTATATAAAGTCATTAAAATAATATATAAAAAGAGTAATACATTAATGACCACTAAATAATCGAGTCCTCTTGGTATTTCGAGAAATTTACGACCTTCCCAAATATTAAAGTGAAAACCAATTATTGCCGCAACACCAACTAATGCTAAAGAAATTAGTTGAATATAGGCTAATTTTACACTAAATAATTCTATTTGTGCTTCTTCGGGAATAATATAATAAGCTGCTCCCATAAAACCAGATAGTAACCAAACTACCAATAAATTAAGGTGAACTGCTTTTGCGGTGTTAAACGGAATAAACTCGTGCAGACCATCAAAGCCGGCATGAGCAAAGCCCATAATAAACCCATATACTAATTGTAATACGAATAGTGCCATTGATAATGCAAAAAACCAATAGGCTACTTTTTGTGATTTATATTTCATTCTGTTTTAGTTTAGTTGTTTTTTTTTGATAAAGGGGATATTGTTCTATCTACACCGACGACTTCTCCAAATCCGTTTAAATCAATTTCTCCTATCCAGTTAAAAAAGGCAACAACATCTTCCGCCTCTTGTTCGCTCATTTCATAAGCAACCATTTTTCTTCCATTTGGCTGCCAAGGCACAGGAGACATTAAAATACTTTTGATGACTTCCTCTCCGGACCCATCATACTTAGCATTTAGCCGATCTACTACTTTGGTCAGTTCTGGAGCATAATAGCCCCCTTCACCTAAAAGCGTATGACAGCCCATACAATTATTGGATTCCCAAATCTTTTTTCCGCGTACTACCGATTCAGTAATATTTTCGTGGTTTGTCTGATCCTGCCCTTTACCC
The DNA here is from genome assembly GCA_045046905.1 of Flavobacteriaceae bacterium. Lineage (GTDB taxonomy): Bacteria > Bacteroidota > Bacteroidia > Flavobacteriales > Flavobacteriaceae > JASFYU01. The sequence goes on from JASFYU010000047.1 coordinate 10,176, forward strand.
AAAGAATAGATGGTCAATCCTATAAACGCAAGGAATGTAACCATTGTTCCCCCAAGAAAGAAGGCGCGTGCCTGTTTTTTTGATAACATGTTGGTTGAAATTTTAATTATTATTTTAAGACTTTTTTGTCTTTAAACGTCAAAAATATGCCTAGACTTCTTTGTAGAATATGATATTTGTCATAAATCAAAAAAAACAACAAAATAAGAAATAAAAACTATAAACATAGTGATGAGAAAAACAGAAAGGAGCGCTGAATATTAGGGGCCAAGACGGGCAAGCATCAATCGATTTACTGTGAACAGTTGGCAGCCCACAGCGTACGTACAACCCATCAAAAAAAAAGATTCTTAATTCAGGTTACTAAGAGCTAGAAATCTTTTCGTTTTGACTTATAGGCCAACCTCCATATGGGCAAGACTGTCCATACAAACAATACCACAATAGAAAGGATCAATCCAAAATCAGTGCCAAAGAATTTTTTAAACACAGCTCCCGTATACCCCAATAGGGCCGAAATATCGAGTTTTAAAAGAATAAGAATCCTCGACAAATCAATAGGATTGAACATACTTGCTAGCAATGAGAACTTGTCCAAGGGGTATTCCTCAAAAACAATGAGCGACAATAAAAACAGCCCATCGTAAATTACGGCCAAAAATAGCCACAGCAACACGGCATAACCAAAGCCCTTAATTTTATTCTCATTAGACAGTGCAATATTAAATGCAAGTGCCGTAAAAATGAAGGTTAAAAAAGCTCCTGTGACCAATAGTAAGGTAAAATTCCAAATGGCATCGCTCATAAAAAGCCCGTAAAGCAAAAAGGGAATCCCCAAGCCCAATACCAAGCTCATGGTCAAGGAGCTAGCCACTCCAAGATATTGCCCCAAAAAGATAGAAGATCGCTTTAAGGGCTGCGCCAACAATAGCTCAGTAAATTCTTTGGAATTATAGAAATACATAACCCCAAAAATGGTTCCGATTAGGGGCACCAAAACAATAATAACATTCATCAATGTTATAACCGCTTTGGAGAGATCATTGTTTAAAAACAACAGTACAAAGCCTAATGCCAAGTAGAATAAAAAATATACGTAGCTCCAACGGCTACGCATAAGGTCATAAAAACTGTATTTTAATATCTTAAACATCGATTTTTCGGATTGAAATGGTTGCAATGGCATGTTCAAAATCGGTCTGGCCGGTCTTGACCATCAGTTCCTTGATACTTCCTTTGAAATAAATTTTTCCTTCGAGCAAATACACGATCTCATCTGCTACTTCTTCTACAAACTGCATAATATGTGATGTAATCAATATGGTCTTACCCTTCGCTTTTTCTTGTTGGATCAGCTCCTTTAACCGTATCAAGGAAGCAGGATCAAGCCCAGTGGTAGGTTCGTCTAAAATAATCAACGGACAATCGAACATAAAGCACAGTACAATATTCACTTTCTGCTTGGTGCCCCCAGAAAGAGTGCTCAATTTTTTATTGAGAAAGGGTTCGAGTTCAAATAGACGAATTAGTTTCTCTTCATCACTAGGTTTTTGCCTCAGATCCTTAATCATACGAATCAACTCCTTCACCTTGAGGTTTCCAGGAAAATTTGCTATCTGTGGCAGATAATCGATTTCTTGCCTGTATTTCCACCTATTTTTAACCGTATTATCCAATACCGAAATACGCCCTTTATTAGGAATAACCATGCCCAAAATACATTTAATAAGTGTGGTCTTGCCCGAACCATTAGGTCCGAGAACAGCAAAAATACCCCCACTTTTAATGCTTAGGTCTACCCCTGAAAGTACTTGGTTCTTACCAAATTTTTTATGTATATTTTGTATTTCGATCATATTTGTTTTAATCTACGGAAAAAAGAATCCAGAACCATGGCGCTATCTTCTAATACCACTTTAAATCATTTTCGCCTTTTCATCAAAGGGTTTTCATCCATCAATTTATCAGGCGTAAAAACGGGGGAGACTTTCTCCGAGAAATCAATAATATCCATAAACAGACTACGCAACAATACTATGGTTTCTGGGCTTCGGTTTACGATATAGGAAAATAGTTTTACAGGCCGATAGGGCACATCGCCGATGCCATCCTTATCTAAATCGTAACCTGTATAGCTGCTCCAATAATTGCGTTCGAACACGTTATCATTCAATTTGCTGTTATAGGAAATATCGAAAGAATTGTACAAAAAATTGTTGTTGATAAACGAATTTGTATAACATGCCCCTCTAACCTTTACGGCCCAGCCGTTATTCACAAAATCATTGTTCTTGAACTGTATTCGATTTGAACCTTCGATATTGATACCGATAGTGTTTTCCTCAAAAGTATTGCCACTAATGTCAGCGTCATTGATTTCTTTCAACAGTAAACCAAAAGAGGCCGTACCCCAATTCTTTCTAAAGATATTGTTCGTCATTTTTATTTTTTTAGAAAACATCACCGCCACTCCTGCCCCATTATTCTCAAAGGTATTGTTCGTATAGACATCATCGTCTGAGAACATAAAATGTAAACCATAGCGTACGTTGTCAGAACTAATATTATTATTGATAGTAATATTGTCCGAAAATTCAAGATAAATACCATCTCTTACGTGCTGTACAATGTTCTGCTCCACTTCGATATTCTGACAGTACCACAATTGAATGCCATTGCCTGAATTAAATTCTTCTACGGCGTCACCTACTATTTTGTTGTGATACACTCTTCCATTCTTGGATTTCTCTAGATAGATACCAAAAAATAATTTTTCGAGCACCACATTCTGAATCAAAAAATTCTTGCTCTTTACAACGCGGATCGCCGCATAATCCGAGGTATAACTTGTACCTACATTGATAATGAAGAGTCCGTCTATGGTTACATTATCCGAAACAATTGTTATAATCTCACCCTTATCCTCACCATCAATTATGGGGTAATCCTCGCCCAAGAGGGTCAAGGGTTTATCAATAACGATATTGTATTCCTTATACCTTCCTTTTTTTATAAGAAGTGTATCAAAAGGAGACGCAAGTGCAACACCTTCCTTTATAGTCTTTACATCACAAGACTCACATATAGTAATCCGATCTTCTGCCCAGACATTCCATAGCCCAGAAAACAAAAGAAGAAGACATATAATAGTCCTTATGTTTGTCTTTGTATATTTCATAATATTCCTCCGCTTCTCATACTAAACCCACCTAAAACAAATAGAATAGAAGTAATAGTTACCCCAATAATGTAAATTATCAGCAATTTTAATTTCTTTTTGGCAATCAAAAAAACAAGCCTATACCACCAAACAAATGGTTATTAATAATAAACCGAACTTCACCATACTATGCCAGGTATAATGGTTTTGATATTGAACTAAAAAACTCAGGGGAATAAACTGTTGTCATATATACCCCACTAATAACCAACACTAGCAGGGCAGGCATTCCGATGCGTTCGTATCTGGATTCAAAAGATGCAATAATCTCAAAATCATTGTTTTTTATAGCCGCGGGGAGATAAGCAAACGATAAAATAATATGGCCCCCTGTCCAAATTGTCACTGCCAAGATATGTAATAGTATAATCTCTTTTAAAAACATGGTCATTCAAAAATTAATACCAAATTAACTATAAAATGTCATCAAAACACTGCTAAAACATAGTAACAACAAGACACAAGAAGAATGTACAAACTATTTATATCGATTTCATAGTTTTAACTATCTAATAATCAAAAATTTGGAATTTTCATTCGCCTTTACCCAATGCGGCACTTCCTTGGGGAAACTAAAATTTTGATATTTCTTTAGATGGAAAGGTTCTTGGTTAATATGGAAAATAATATCCCCTTCCAAAACAATCAATTGTGCGTCAGTGGGCGAAGTATGCTCAGGAAATACAGCGTCTTTTTCAAGACTGATGCTTAGAATTTCCAAGGCATCGGTCTTTGCCAATTTTTGCACTTTCAGTTTTTCAAAGGGCTGAGATTTTATAATATCGTGTATTTGGTACATTTTCTATTTATTAAAACGGTTCAACAGTTCATTCCACATATACAATTCACCACCATGCTGTAATTTAATTTTTTCACCTTCCTCTTTGTCTTGAAAAGCACTTAGGAATTCACCCATAGGGCTCGGAATCTTTTCACTTATCAAATATGTGGCGTTCCTTGCATCTATTAGTTCTCCGGGTCGCTTGTAATCATTCACCAAGAACAAGGCCACCTCGGCAGCATCAATATCCTTTAAATGGTTCATCATACATTCTATCGCATCGAATGTAAAGACTTTTCCCTTGGTCGTAACAATTTGCGCCGCATGTTGCCTATCTACAATGGTCATGCTGCAATAATGGCATCCATCGGAACCATATTCAATGGCTTTTGGATTTATATTGCAGGCAGTCACGGACAATACCATCAAAACAAGAATCGGAAAGTAGCTATGAAGGTTCATACTTATGCTTTTATAAGGTTCTTTTCCTTTTTTCCGAAGATATAGGCAAGGAGGCCAAATCCAATACCAACAGCAAGGAAATAGGCACCCAATTTCGGATAGGAATGCGCCCTGAAGTTCAGGATATCCCTAGAACCAAAAAGCGGTGGCTGAAAGCCCATTTGAGAGCCATCAGGATTGGTGAACTTCATAATAGCCTTAGGATCTAGGTTATGCCCATAATCATGTTCCCATAAATAAAAATCATATAAACCGGCAGAGCTGACCAAGACCATCATGATAAACCAATACAAGTACCACTTATGGTTGGCCTTGAAAGCTATAATCAGACCAATAATGGTAGTGGTTATAATACCGATCGGAAATATTTTAAATTCTGGTATGGCATCGGGAATATATTTCATGCCCACATAGTGGTTCATTAAATTAATATTCTTGATATCATGTGGATTCGCATCTGCGAAATCATTGATATAAATATCCATTCCTAAGGGCGTAGGATATTGTGGCGCTTCTAATGTAATATTCCATAGTGGAAAAAGAAAGAGCATCAAAGGCAATAAAGCCCCAACTAGCATTATGATTTTTGATTTTTTCATTGTAACGAATATTAACTTGAATCAACAACCTCGACCTCAGGGCACGAGATATACTTCTGAATAAACATTTTTTTATTCCGATAGTTATTTATCGGAACGAGGCAAGCCCACCTACCGCAGGCAAGCTCCGGGGAATTAAACCCTCTATGAGGGGTAAAAAAAAAGCGGGAAGGTTTTGAAACACAACCCGCTTTTCATTTAAAAAAAGTACGTTTTAAAAATTAATCTTCACCTAGAGACCAAGAAAGCTCTAGTTTAGAATCTGCTGGAGATACTCTTATATACCCCTGCATTTCTTGGTGTAGTGCTGAACAGAAATCAGTACAATAGAAAGGCCATACACCAACTTGTTTTGGATACCAGATAAAGCTTTCGGTTTGACCAGGCATAATCAAAAGCTCAGAGGTATTGGCTCCTATCACAGCTACACCATGGGGAACATCATAATCTTGCTCTAAGTTGGTGACATGAAAATATACCTTATCACCCACTTTTACACCTTCAATATTATCAGGGTTAAAGTGACTACGAATCATGGTCATATAAATATGAACTTCTTTACCATTACGAACTACTTTTACATCTGCATCTGAAGTGGTCGCATATTCATGTTTGTTCTCTGTAAGGCTATAGATTTTTTTGGAATTCTTTTTAATCAAATCTGCTGGTATACCTGCGGCATAATGCGGTTCTCCAATGGTTGGAAAATCTAATAGCAGTTCCATTTTTTCACCAGTAATATCATACAACTGTGCAGATTGAGTAACCTCAGGGCCAGTGGGCAGATACCTGTCTTTGGTAATTTTGTTCATGGCCAGTACGTATTTACCAAAAGGTTTTCTAGAATTTCCACCAGGGATCATTAGGTGACCTACAGAATAGTAAGTAGGTTTTCTATCGATAACTTCCCAAGTACCCAATTTCCATTTTACAACTTCCGAAGAAATAAAGAAAGTGGTATAGGCATTTCCTTTACCATCAAATTCAGTATGTAAAGGCCCTAATCCTGGTTGACTAACTACTCCTGCCAACACATCCTCAAACTTTAAAATAGGAATTCCGTAGGCCTCACCATCGAACTTTTTGGCTTCAATGGCAGCCAACATTTTAGTAAAAGAATGCACCGTTAAATCTGCCGATAATTTACCATTACCTACAATATATTCACCTGATGGATCCACATCACAACCATGAGGAGATTTTGGAGTGGGTAAAAAGAATACTGCTCCAGGCACTTCAAGGGGATCGACCACCAAGACTTCTTTCAACATTGTAGACGTAGCCGTATGCGTTTCTTCACTGTACACATTATGCGCATAATTGGCCGGCATTTTTGTGCCTCCACCATTATTGACATACTCTTCGATTTTTTTCCAGTTTACGGCTGCAATAAAATCTTTATCATTCTGTGATGCGTTAACTTCTAATAATGTATTAGCCTCTTCGGTATTGTAGGTGGTAAAGAAGAACCAACCGTGAGATTTTCCTCTTCCAGGATGCGACAAGTCATAATCGAAACCAGGCATCAACAGCTGAAATTTAATCTCCATACCACCATCTTCGGGGTCAACGCTGATAAAAGAAAGTGCTCCTTTAAAATTTCCTTTATAGTCTTTAATCGGCATATCACGTTGTGGTATCGGAATAGAAAAACGTGTTCCTGCAACTACATATTCGGTATTCTCGGTTACAAAAGACGAACTGTGGTTACCTGCACTGTTCGGAATCTCTAAAATCTCAGTAGTTTCAAAAGTTGTTAAATCAATTTTTGCAATTCGAGGTGTATTGTTACCATTGATGAATATCCAACGACCGTCTAATTCTCCATTTGTCTGAGAAATATCAGGGTGGTGAGAATCATCCCAAGGCACAAAACCATGTGATGTGTTGAGCATAGGCTTGGTTTCCTCATTATACCCGTAAGCTTTCTCAGCATCTTGTGAAAAAACGGGTATCACTTTAAAAAGTCGTCCAGAAGGTAGTCCGTAAACAGCCAATTGCCCACTAAATCCACCAGAAAGAAAGGCGTAAAATTCGTCATGGTCCCCTGGCGCAACATAGACTCTTTCAGCGGCATTCGAAGACAAGGCCCCTCCGCTAGTCTTACTTTTGGGCTGACAACTTGTCAAGACCGTGGCAAGTCCCAAAATGGTCATTACTAAATAGTTAAATCGTTTCATTTGTTTCTATTTTATTTTTAGTGGTTGTTATTATTCCGATGGCGGTAATAATACTTTATCAATGACATGTACAATACCGTTTCCGCCTTTTATGCTTGCTATAATTTTCGCGCCACCAACATACACCTCGCCATCAATTACCTCGATAGCAAGATTTTGATTATTGGCCTGCCCTAGTTTTTTAAATTTCTTTAAAAACTCTTTGCTATAGTTACCCGGAGTTACATGATATTTGAGAATATTGGCCAAAGCACCTTTATTCTCAGGTTTCAACAAATCTTCGACTGTACCTGCAGGAAGGGCATCAAAGGCCGCATTGGTTGGCGCAAAAACCATCAAAGGCCCTGCATTAACCAGTACATTTTCTAGCTCGGCCGCCTGTACAGCAGCTACAAGAGTAGTGTGGTCCGGAGACCCAATAGCAATCTGAAGTACATTGGGTGTAGACCCATCATCTTCAATAAAGGCCTGACCTTGTTTTTTCACCTGCCCCGTTTCTGTTTGAGCAGCGGTAGCGGTTTTGGTTTCAGTCTTGGTTTCATTTTTACAATTGCAGAATAAAAGCAGCAGTAAAAACGACCCGAACAATACTCCGATTTTTGTCGTTATTTTCATTTTATAGTGGTTTATAAGGTTCTAAAATATTCAAGTACAGCCCTGGTTTGGTCTTCACTCAAACCTTGGTTAGCCATGGGAGCTCCATTAAACTCAATCAACAAATCTTTTGCCAACGAATCTTCTTTAACCATACCTTCAGGATTCAGAATCATATTCATAATCCATTCTGGTGAACGTCTTGCCAAAATGCCATTAGGAGCCGGGCCAATGAATTTTTTACCTAGTCTATGGCAGGCCATACACATTTGCTTATATACTTCTTCTCCTTGCTTGGCCATGGCTTGATCGATTTCAGCCTCAAGTGTTATTGATGTAATCGGACCAACACCTTTGTTGGTCAATTCGATTCGTTCAGATGCTTTCGTTGTTTTAGCTTCTGGAACCGCCTTTTTTTGTTCCGTTGTCGTCTTTTGACGCTCAACACTAAAACCCTCTTTCTTCTTTTCTTCCTTTCCCCCACAGCTTAATAGAAGTATGGAAAAAAACAATACAAAACCTTTAAGTGCTATTTTCATTTTTATGTTTTAATTAATTAACACCCCAAAAGTATGGGCAAGTAGGAAAGAAAAATATGACATTCGTCATATTTAAGACAAAAATATCCTTTTTATATTTACATTTGAAGAAAACTACCTCGGGGCAGGCCTTCCTACCGCAGGCAGGTCAAACCCACCAGTGGGAATAAAAAAACAGCTATGCTCTCTAATTCCTCTAAATACGCCCTAAAAGCAGTGCTTTTCTTAGCGGTACATTCCGATAGTAAAAAGAAAATTCTTGTAAAGGATTTTAGTAAATTAATTAATGTTCCTAAAGCTTATCTTTCAAAGTTGTTGCAGAAACTTGCAAGGCACAATATCGTATCATCAATGAGAGGCCCAAGAGGAGGGTTCTATTTAAACAATGAAAACCGCGCCGTACATCTAATAGAAATTATCAATGTCATTGACGGCGAAAAGCGCTTGACCTCTTGTATGCTGAGCTTGAACAAATGTAAAGAGGAACACCCTTGCCCATTACACGATCTTCTCGGTGATACCAAGACCCATTTTTTAAAAAAAATAGAAGAAACAACTGTTGAGGATTTGGTTTCGGATATTCGAGAAGGGAAGTCTTTTTTACCATTATAATACCTTTAACCTCTTAAAATAAAAGGGCTGAAATTTAGTAAGCTACCTGGGAGTCAAGCCTGCCGGCATAGGTAGCTTAAACCCACTGGTAGGAATAAAGTTACCTAAATGTTAGCACAAACTGTCATAACAAACCAAGTGAAGCAATAGGCGATATGCTTCTAAATACACATTTTTTATTCCGATAGCTATTGAAAAGGAATAAGCTCCTCAATAGGCGGGCAGCCATCGGGGCATTAAATCTTCAATAGGCGAATAAAAAATTTCTTAAAAACGACTATCCCCGAGGCAGAGCCATAGGGGGAATTCTTTTTGATTAAAAAGTGGGAAGGTTTTGAAACACAACCCGCTTTTCATTTAAAAAAAACGTTTACAATACAATCGTAATTCATGATATACTCAGCAATGGGCCAAAGGGGCTTTACCAGTATTACAAAGGCAATAAATTAAGGACTACACTTTTTTTCATAGGGCAAAATCGATGTGATGTAAATTACGAAATATGAAAAAGGCCAGCATTAAGGACTAAAAAAGCTTTTTTGTTTTTTACAAATAATACCTACTACAATTTCAGTCAATACGTTCGCGACAGGCTGAATTGATGGGGAGCCCCATAAGGCATGAAAAAGACAAAAAACGATATCATTTCAAGGCAAGACCGCATAATCAGCGGCTAAATATGGGGCTATTATTCTCACTATGGCAATAAACTATCTCGACCCAAGGGCATGAGATATTATAAACCTGAGTTCGACCTCAGCTTATAAAAAGAAACTCTCTTGTTATTTCAATAGCTATAGAAACGTCAGCTAATTAAACCCAATGTATGGCTAGTACTCTGAGATTAAAAACCGTAAATTACCCGTGAACAATTTCAAATCTGTATATGAAAAAAAACACCTCAAGAAGATCATTTCTCAAAAAGGCGACCATGGGATCGGCTGCATTGACGGCCGCACCCCTAATTCTCGCATCTTCTTACGAGCAGAAAGAGCCATTACACAGAGGTTATGAAACGCAAGCATATTCTGCCAATGACCATATCAACCTTGCGCTCATAGGTTCAGGAATTCAAGGTATTTATGACACAAAGACTGCACTAGAACTACAGGGTGTGAAATTGGTCGCAGTATGTGATTTGTATACAGGAAGATTAGATCGGGCAAAAGAGCTTTGGGGAGATGCTATTTTCACAACCCGTGACTATCGCGAACTATTGAATCGAAAAGATATAGATGCCGTAATCGTTGCAACCCCTGATCATTGGCATACAAAGATTACGATCGATGCTCTAAAGGCCGGAAAAGCCGTTTATTGCGAAAAGCCCATGGTGCAGAAATTTGAAGAAGGGCAGCAGATTATTACGACTCAAAAAACTACTGGCAAAATCTGCCAGATAGGAAGCCAAGGCATGGCATCACTAGGTAATGAAAAGGCAAAACAGCTCTATGAAGATGGTGCAATTGGTGACATGGTGCTCTTAGATATGTATAGTGACCGGTATTCGGCCGAAGGTGCTTGGCAGTACCCTATTCCTCCAGACGCTGATCCAAGTACCGTGGATTTTGACAGCTTTTTAGGCAAGGCCCCAAAAGTTGCTTTTGACACTACAAGATTCTTTAGGTGGCGAAACTATAAGGATTATGGAACAGGCGTAGCAGGTGACCTTTTCGTACATGCCTTTTCGACATTGAACCATATCATCAGCTCCAAAGGACCAACCCGCGCATTTTCTACAGGTGGATTGCGGCACTGGCATGATGGTCGCGATGTACCTGATGTTACCTTGACCTTTTATGACTATCCAAAGACAGCTACCCATGTGGCTTTTAATGCTTCATTCCGAATTAATTTTATTGCCGGAGGCGGAGGCGGAGGCGGATTTAAAATGGTCGGCACCGAAGGGGTCATGGAAGTGAGTCAAAATTCGGTAAAACTTAGCCGTTCTAAACTCGATATGATCCCTGACAGCTATTCTATGATTTCATTTACCAAAGAGACCCAGAAAAAAATATCAGCGGCCTATGCCCAGAAAAAATTAGACCCCAGGGCGTCCTCTTTGAATATCGGAAAGACCGTATGGGAGGCACCTCAGGATTACAAAGGGGGGCATTATGACCATTTCTATAATTTTTTTCAAGCCATACGGGGGAAAGGAAAAATAATCGAGGATCCCACTTTTGGGCTAAGAGCCGCCGGGGCGGCACTTCTGGCCAATGAAAGTTATGACACCCAAAAACCCATAAAATGGGACCCTGTATCAATGAAATTAGTATAACACTCAGACCCATGAAAAAAAAAATAGTGCTCTCTTGCTTACTGCTCTCAATAAGTCTTCTCTTTTCTCAAGAAGAATCTCTTAACATTATTGTATTTGGTGCACATCCTGACGATTGTGATATTGATGCTGGTGGCACCGCTATACTATTTTCAAAAATGGGTCATAAGGTTAAATTTGTTTCCTTGACCAATGGTGATGCGGGCCATTATGCCATGGGCGGAGGAGAGTTAGCCAAAATTAGAATTGCGGAAGCCAAGGAAGCCGGCAAAAGGTTCGGTGTAGAATATACCGTTTTAGACAACCATGACGGGGAATTGATGCCTACCCTTGAGAATAGGTTAAAAGTAATTCGCGAAATACGAAAATGGAAGGCCGATATTGTTATCGCACCGAGGCCTAATGATTACCACCCCGACCACAGATATACGGGGGTCCTGGTGCAAGATGCTGCCTATATGGTCATTGTACCCAATGTTGCCCCAGATGTGCCTCCACTTAAAAAAAATCCTGTTTTCCTCTATTCGGAAGATCGATTTCAAAAGCCCAGCCCTTTTGAGCCTGATATAGTCGTAAATATCGATGCTGTTTTTGAGCAAAAAATTTACGCCATGTCGGCCCATGAATCTCAATTTTTTGATTGGCTCCCATGGACTTCTGGCAATCTAGACAAAGTACCCAAAGGTGAAAAGGAAAGACTTAAAATGTTGGCCAACTGGCGCCCATCTACATTGAGCGAAACAGCCCTAAAATGCTTGCAGAAATGGTATGGCGATAAGACTTCGGATATTGAACATGCCGAAAGTTTTGAACTATGCGAATACGGAAAACAACCTACTGACGAAGAAATAAAAAGATTATTTCCTATGCTCAAAAAATGAGTGGGCGGTCTTTTTGATAATAGCCTGCCTTCGATACAAGCCTGCCTAATGGCAAAGTCTACGGGGCATAGAAAATGCAAAAAAAAAAATTATTCTGATAGCTATTGAAACGAGAGGGTATTAACTCACTGCTGGGAATAAAAAAAGGGAAACCAAAAAATTGATTTCCCTTTTCATACGTCAACTAAACATAAAATAGTTTAACCGCTATATTCTAAAAGTGACCACCGGTATTTTAGAGTGGTTTGCGATATCCTCACCAATGCTCCCCATAAAAAAATGAGCCAGCCCCTTACGGCCATGAGTAGATATCCCAATAAGATCTGCATTAACTTTGTCACTATAATTTAATATCCCTTTTTCAATACTGTAATCATTGTAAATCTCCACCTCTTTTCCTATTCCTGCTTTTTTCAAAAACTCGGCTATTCTTTTATTGATGTCTTTGGTGCTCAGAAAATCATCGCCAGGGGTATTGATATAAACAAGATTTGTTTCTGCTGATAACATTTTGGCAAAATCCTCTGCCTTTTTAAATGCAGGAAGACTCTCCTCTTTAAAGCCACTAGCAAATACAAAGCGGTCTATTTTAAAATCTTCGATTTCCTCTTTAATAATCAATACCGGGACTTTTGAATTACGAACCACCCTCTCAGCATTCGAACCAACAAAAACCTCTTTCAGGCCATCGGTTCCATGTGACCCCATGACTATAAGGTCGGCATTATGCTTTTCGGCAACCTCATTTACTTCGCTAAAAACCTTAAAGTGCTTTACAATCGGAATAACCGAAATACCTTTTAAATACGGTTTGTTCAAAAATTTACTAAACCTTTTTTCCGCTAGTTTTAACCAGAAAACGGTTTGTTCAGGATGAAGTCCTTCTGAAGAGGAAATCATGGCTTGGCTCAGCTCTAACATATGGAGCGCCAAAATTTCGGAACCATGCCTTTTCGCCAATGAAGCTGCCACCTTTAAAGCATAATCCGACTGTTCGGAAAAATCTACAGGTACTATGATATTTTTCATTTCTCTAAAATTTAGGGTTAAATGGTCATAGAAAACAAGCGTGTTTCTGGTGCCCTTCTATGTAACAAAACGTCAAATGCCATACAAATATTTCGTATAAAGGGTTTTCCTTTCTCCTTAACCTTTAAATGTGCGGGCGTAATTTCAACCAATCCGTCCAATTTCATTTCTTGGAGCCTTTGCAAAACCGACTCCAACTCTGAGAAATAATGCTCTTGATTCTGCCAAGCTGTTTCGAATCTACACATTAGATTTAAAATATGCTGCCTAATAATTTGATCCTCATCAGTTAAGATATGTCCTCTATATATAGGTATGATATTGTTCTCTACCAGATGTTGATATTCCTCAATACTCTTCACATTTTGAGCAAACCCGTACCAACTATCACTAATACTCGATGCCCCAAGACCAATCATCGCCCGAGTCTTTGAAGCCGTATAGCCCATAAAGTTACGGTGTAATCGACCAGACTCCATAGAGACATACAAACTGTCGGTTTTTAGCGCAAAATGATCCATCCCGATTTCATGGTACCCGACCTTGGCCAGTAAATGTTTTCCTTTTTCGTATTGAATCCGCTTCACTTCGGCCGATGGTAAATCAGTATCTTTATAACCACGTTGCCCATTCCCTTTCAACCATGGCACATGTGCATAGCTATAGAAAGCCAAACGATCAGGCATCAGTTCCTTGGTCTTTAAAATAGTCTTCTCAACATGTTCTATGGTCTGAAAAGGCAAGCCGAAAATAATATCATGACCAATAGATGTGTAGCCAATCTCTCTGGCCCAAGTGGTGACTTTTTTTACATTTTCAAAGGGCTGCACCCTATGAATAGCTTTCTGAACGGTATCATTATAATCCTGTACCCCATAGCTCACTCTTCTAAAACCAACATCATACAATGCCTGAAGATGTTCATGGGTAGTATTATTGGGGTGGCCCTCAAAACTAAATTCATAGTCTACGGCCTTATCTGCCAATCTAAAAATACCGTTTATAAGGCGCTGCAAATTTTCAGGCGAAAAAAAAGTAGGAGTGCCCCCGCCCAAATGCAATTCTTTAATTATAGGCTTTGAGGAAAAGAGATCGCAATATATTTTCCATTCCTTAAGCACTGATGTAATATACGGGTTTTCAACATCATGCCGTTTTGTTATTCGCTTATGGCAACCACAAAAGGTACACATACTTTCGCAGAATGGTAGATGAATATAAAGGCTAACACCTTCGCTCACATTACTTTCCTCGAAACTCCGCTGCAGGCTAGCCCTCCATAGCTTACCCGAGAAGGTTTCCATATTCCAATACGGCACCGTAGGATAACTGGTATACCGGGGACCCGGAATATTATATTTTTGAACAAGACCGCACATACACATAGTTTGTTAGGAAACAAAAATACTATTTAAGACTCCCAAAAAACATGACAAATGTCAGGAAAGTCATTAACGCGATGTACCATTAGGTTTTAAGTCAACTTTAGAATATACCTTTGTATACACTTATAATCCTAACCATAGCAGCGCTATTTTGAAACCTATTAAGTGTTATTTTTTTACTCTTTTATTCCAATTCTACTACAAAATTGGAATAATCACCCTTGCCAGGAGTGAACAAGCACTCTTATTTCTGCTGCTCTAAGAACGTCACCAAAGAAGCCATTTCTTCAAAACTTAAAGCATTTACCAAACCAGATGGCATCATCGAAGTTTCAAGCTCTTTTCGCTCTTCAATATCTGATTTTTCTAGCGTCTTAGCTATCCCTGCAATATTGCGAATGCTTAAATCGGTAGCAGATTCTTGCGTTATAAACCCAACCATTAAATCGCCATTCTTCGTCTTTATCTGTACCGTAGAAAACCCTTGTGATATTGAGGCATTTGGCTTTAATATTGATTCGGCAATCATTTCTCGATTCATTATTGAACCAATTTGCCCCATAAATGGCCCCTTCATTACTTCATTAGCCTTAATACTATGACAGCTAAAACAAGCCTGAGTTTTGAACAATTTCTCTCCTTTTTTAGCATCCCCTTTTATCTGTTTTAAGGCAATCAAAATATCTTCAATAGAAGATTCGCCAATCTGTCCTTTTTTGTTTTTAATTTTATCCAAATCAACAAGTGGCATATCCTCTTTAGGCCTTGCCTTTTCAAGGATTCCAAAAGCGTCAATAACAAGGCGGTATTTGCTGTTTAGTTCTGTATAAAATTCCTTTTCATCTGCTGAAGCTTTTTTCCATTCATTCATTAAAAAAGAGCGAATTACAGGAGAATAATCCCATTCAACAACCTTGTAGTACGGGCCATGAGTATCAGGCCGTGTACTCCACCACCAAGAAGTATCATAAGGCGCCTCTTTATAATAAATACGAGCTAAATTATTGAGTAATTTATGTTTGAATTCAATATCATCACTTTTTTGGTGCGCTGTTATCATAGCATCTACTACCTGAGAACTGTGCATATATCGCATTGCCCAAAGTGCCAAATCGCTATTACTAGAATCCAAGGCAGTTATACAATCCTCGACGGCGTTTAAGCTAAGCAGTGCTTTAACCGCCAAATGGGGAAGAATAATGGCACCATTTGGTTTCGCATGCGGCCCTTCGGCACCCATGACTGGGGCCTTAAATGAACTTGGCACCGGCACCTTCAACAGCTTGCTTATAGCACCCTTATTACCCAATCTTCCCAAACCAATAATAGCAGCTGCTTTTACCCGTTCAGAAGCAGATTCTAGTCCTTTCAAGAAAGGATCCAGAGGCACATAACCTACATTACCCAAGCGGTCTGCCAATGCTCGTAATACAAACTCTTGAACATCGGTATCTTCGGTCAATATTACTAATTGGTCGATACCCTCAGCCCCTGTAAGTTGGGCAAATGTAAATATGCTGGCCACCCGTGTTTCTAATGACTGTGAACTATCATTTGCCAAACTCCAAACGGCATCAGCGCCTTCACCTCTTCTAATTAATTCATGCTGAGCACTTAATCTTGTCTTGGCATTGCCTGATTTTAAAAGTTCTACAACACTACTGGTCCAGAAAAAATCCTCTATCCTTGGAAAAGGCACATATTCAAGATCCTTTGGCATTGCCCTAACCACATATCCTTTATCAGGACTACCTGAGTACCCAGCCCCGTCCCAAGCGGAAAGATACATGGCTCCGGCAGCATCTACATCTATGTCTGTAATTTGCGGAAGCGTAATAAACGTCTCTTCATCTTGAGTGAAACTGGCCCCATTTTCAGTGACCCTGTGTAGGTATAGCTGATTCCGACCCCAATCGGTCATCATAGGAACGTTATTGTAATCTTTAGGCCAGCGGTCATCATTCATATAAAGTGACCCTGTACCAGAACCACCACCAACATCGACCAAAGCAGGAAGAATCTCTTCAGTAAAATGCTTAAAAAGAACAGGGTAACCATACTCAGCACTTTGTATCTGATGAATAAATCTAATGTTCCATCCACCACCATCATTTGTATTGCCCCTTGTAAAGATGTTCATAAAAGGATCAATGGCCACATCATAGATATTTCGAAGGCCATGGGTATACACTTCCATCTCAGTTCCATCAGGGCGTATACGTACAATACCACCGCCCAACTGCGTTAATTTGGTGCCATCGGCTGCCGTAGCGTTATGAAATCCGAAATCGCCTACGGCAATATAAATCCATCCGTCAATTCCCATTTGAATTCCATTGGTGGCATGGTCTGTTCCTCGTTCTTGCAAATATTTTGAATTGCTGATGTTCTTAATTAAAACCTTAGCCGGACCATCAGCTATACCATCATCATCGATATCCTCAAATACCACTAGATCCATATTATCAGCTTTCTTCGTCGCTGCTGAAAAGGTAGTATGCAAAACAAAAAGCTGCTTTCCTACCGCCAAAATACCCCTAGGATTATCTACAGCTGCAAATTCGGTATATGAATCCATAATACCATCGTGATTACAATCCACAAATCGTTTAATAAACCCCTTGTTAATTTCCTTTCCTAAGGAACCCATCATATCAACACCAACAAAGACTTCACCTGTTGCCGCAACCGCCATACAAGCCGGACTCGGTGTTAGGTCGGGGCCCGTAAAAACATTCATGGTCAGCTCACTGGGCCAATTAAGAGACTGCAGCAAAGAATCGGTTAAAGGATGTTTTACAAGCTCAGAACTTGAAGTACATGCAATTTCTTTTTGATTACAAGCAAGTAATACAACACCTAACAATAGGGTAAAGCCAATCTTTTTAAACATTTCTGAATCTATTTTAAATTTTTAGGTTCTCTTATTTTTGTATAAAACGAAACGCAAAGAAAAGACCCTTTTTAAGAAAATTTACCAAATCTGATAATAATTATCATTCTGCTTCTATTTTAGGGGCATCTTTCGAATTGCAATCTAGTGACCTACTCAAGATATCAGATCGCTTAACTGTATTACTGTTTATTAATTTCTGGCAGTATCACTTTATTTATTTCGTTACCCTCGCCGTCGAGGTAATATTTTTCAAAGTCGGTTTCATTTACCCAGCCGGCTTTAGGGTGTTCGCCCTTCATTAATTTTCGATAAAAACCCCTGCCTTCGACCATGGGAGATTTCTCGTACAAATGCCCATAACCTCTCATTCGTAAATCGCCCTGCTCTAAAAGCCGACTTTCCATCTCGGACTTAAGGGCATTCTTTTTTTTATAAAAAGAAGGTACATTGGCCAAATTATGAATGCAAAAAGGATCTTTCTGAACATCATAGAGTTCCTCTTCCTGCCTTTTGCCAAAATTAAGTTTCCAAAATTCGGGGTCGACCCCATTTCTTCTAAGATTGAGTATCTGGGTCTTAGTAGGACTACCATCGGTATTTAAATACCCCGTTTCAGGATTTCCTGACGGCCAACGGTCTATTTTATAATTCTTAATATAGAGCATGTCATTTTTGTACAACCCACGTATGGGGTAGCCCACATCATCAGGTCTACCCGTATCGTGTCGCTCTTTACCTACCAAAACATAGTCGCGCAAAGGTTCGATTTGTCCTGATTTTTCAGAGGTAATGATTTTTAGAAGACTCTGCCCCGCTGCAGGATGCATTCCTGACGCTTGCCAATTGATGCCTGCCGCCTCTAAGAAAGTAGGCGCTAAATCGATAAAACTGACATAATCGTCAACTTTTCTTCCCTGTATTTTCATTTTACCTTTCCACAATATGGCCATCGGCACATGGTTCGCATTCTCATATTGATTTCCTTTGACCCTTGGAAAAGGCATTCCGTGATCAGAGGTAACCACGACTAAGGTATTATTCAATAACTTACGTTCTCTCAGGGTTTTCATAATACGCGCGATATGCTTGTCGGTGTCTTCAATTTCAAAGGCATAATCCAACAAGTCATTGCGAGTAGTTTCATTATCTGGCCAATAGGGTGGAAAATCACTGATCATGTCGATAGTCTTACTCCCAATTTTTTTACCAGAACCGTATTCATATTGCCGGTGCGGTTCTAAACTACCCACCCAAAAACTCCATGGCTTACCAGCCGGGGCTTTATCTAAAAAATCAGCGAAATTACCGCTGTAATCATTTTGAGAGATATACTTAGTTGGCGGTTCTAATCTTTTTTGGTTGAAGGCAGGCCCCATCACCTGTCTTACATCACCCGCTTCAGTCAGGGTCTTCCCAGGCGCATAGCCTTTTCCTGTATGCCCCGTAACATAGCCGTTCTTTAACAATACTTCTTGATACGTCATAAACCTTGGTGGAAAGTAAATAACATGATTGGCGGCCGCACCCAACTGCCAAGAATTTCTTCCGGTCATGATTGCAGCCCGTGAGGGGGCGCATTTGGCATTGGGCGTATATGCCCGATTAAAAAGAATGCCCTCTTTAGCAATAGCATCAAAGGCAGGCGTTTTTACATATTCGCTGCCATAGGCGCTCATATCAAGACCGGCATCATCGAACATAATCACGAGAATATTAGGCTTTTGGTAGTTTTGGGCATTACTACAATACGATATCAGAATAAGAAACAGTACAACTATACTTTTTGGTTTCATATAAAATGGGTTGACTTAAGAGCTTCTGAACATCATGCATATAGTGCATAATCCCGTAAAGTATAAAAATAGCAACAAAAGACTTTAAAATTGACCCCTTAAAAGATATCTTATGTCGATTTTAAAAATAAATTCACCAACAAAGCCTTATTTTTACCGCTTAAAAACTACGAACATATGACCTTACTCTTAATGGCCGCCGGAAGTGGTAGCCGATATGGAAAACTAAAACAATTCGATGACCTTGGCCCTGCAGGTGAATTCTTGATGGAATTTGCAATCTACGATGCATTAAAAAACGGATTCGAACATATCGTGGTCATTACAAAAAAAGAAAACGTATCATTTTTAGAGGAACATCTAAATGGGAAGCTTCCTGAAAACATAAAATTAGATGTGCTTGCCCAAGAAATTACCGATTTGCCAGATGACGTTGTTTTTCAGGGAGAACGAGCAAAACCTTGGGGCACCGCCCATGCAGTATGGACGGCCAGAAAGGTAATCAATGGCTCATTCGCTGTTATCAACGCTGATGATTTCTATGGCGCTTCTGCCTATAAAAATGCAGCTAATTTTGCAAAAAAACACAAAGAAGATAATACCTATGCACTTATCGGATATACCCTAAAAGACACCTTGTCTAAACATGGCACCGTTTCACGTGGGGTTTGTGAAGTAAGTGGTGACGACCTAGTCTCAGTCGATGAACGCTTAAAATTACAAAAAGAAGGCGATAAGATTATTGACCTTAATTCTGACAATATTTATACCGGCAATGAGCAGGTCAGCATGAATTTTTGGGTCTGTAAACCTTCCATTTTTGATGCCATCGAATCTGAGTTCAGGGCATTCTTGAAAGACGACGATCGAATACAAAATAGTGAGCTTTACCTTCCACTTACCATACAAGAAATGCTGCAAGCCAATAAGGTCGACGTAAAAGTTGTGCCTTCTGACGGAGAATGGTTCGGGGTAACCTATGCCAGCGACCGTGAAAAAGCCGTTGCCTATCTGCAACAAAAGACCTCCGAAGGTGATTATATTACTCCATTATGGAACTAAAATGCACATGTATTCCAACAAAAAATTAAATACGGTCCTAGAACGTTTTGTGGTTTCACAAAAAAAATATGATTTTAAGGTCCTGACCGACGGTTTCATCAACGATACTTTTTTGGTATCGAACAATACCAACCCACAATATGTGCTGCAAAGGGTAAACCACAATGTATTCAAGAATATTGACGGCCTGATGGGCAATATCAATACTGCTCTAGAGGCATTGAATGATCCGACATATTCAAAAATAACACTAATCAAAACCAATACCGGCAAGACCTATTCTGAGGATGACCATGGCTATTGGAGACTCATGACCTTTATAGATCATAGTACGGCATACAATACGACCACCGATCCCAATATCGCTTTCGAGGCAGGTAAGATAATTGGTAAATTTCATCTTCTATTAGCAAACAGCTGTTTAGATAGTTATGTAGATACCATACCGAGGTTTCATGACCTTAATTTGAGAAAAAAACAGTTTGAGGAAGCCCTGACGTCTGCAGACTCAAAGAAAATAGAAGTCTCTCAAGAAGCTATCGTATTCGCCAAGAAAATTCTAGTAAAGCTCGAAGATTTAAATGCGATTAAACTACCTGTTCGGGTTTGCCATAATGATACCAAGCTAAACAATATTCTTTTCTCGGAAAACACGAATACAGCACTATGTCTTATTGATCTAGACACCTTAATGAAGGGCTATTTTTATTATGATTTTGGTGATGCGGTCCGCACCATTGCAAATACGGCACTAGAAGATGAACAGGATCATAGTAAAATTGTTTTTGACAAAGGTCTTTTTGAGGCCTTGGTCAATGGTTTTGCCGCTAATGAGCCCTTTTTAAACGCAAAAGAAATTGAAACACTTCCGCTTGGAGCAATTTTTATGCCTTTTATTCATGGGCTGAGAGCTTTGACTGACTACCTCAACAACAATATCTATTACAAAGTATCTCACGAGAATCAAAACCTCGACCGCTGTCTTAGTCTTTTCGATTTCACACAAAAGGCTTTGAACGAACAGGAGTATATGAAGACCGTTGTTACAGCAAAATTATTGGTCAAGAAAAACTAAAATTAGACCTCTGAACAGATCCAAAGCTCAAAACCTGAGTTCTACCCAATATTTATTTACCATTTAGGTCGAACTCAGGTTTAAGAGATAAATGTTCGCCCCGAAATCAACCGACCATTCTTACAAACTGGGAAAAAAAGTACCATCTTTTGCAAAGCCATCTTTTGAAATCTACAATGTATTATGTTATTTTAGCACCATATAAAAACGATAGCTCTTTTATAACCAAGATTCCTCATTTATACTAAAATAAGCATAAAACAATATGAAGTACATCGTATGCGAAAAACCGGGCCAATTTCTTCTCAAAGAAAAAGATGAACCAATACTTCAGCATGAATCGGCCATTTTAAAGATTCGAAAAGTGGGAATTTGTGGAACAGACCTACATGCCTATGGCGGTAATCAGGCATTTTTCACCTACCCAAGAATACTCGGTCATGAATTGGCAACCGAAGTTATTGAAATTTCTGAGAACCACAAGGGAATCAAAGTTGGCGACAAAATTGTGGTTATGCCTTATATTAGTTGCCAAAAGTGTATTGCCTGTAGCAAAGGCAAAACCAATTGTTGTACCAATATAAAAGTTCTCGGTGTTCATACTGACGGGGGAATGCAAGAAAGAATATCAGTTCCGATAGATCTTTTGATTCCGGCCCCGAATCTAAACGATGATGAAATGGCTATTGTAGAACCCCTGGCAATCGGCGCCCATGCCATACGAAGGGCCGGGCTAAAAACAGGGGAGACCATCGTAGTCATAGGTTGCGGCCCCATCGGTATCGGAATTATGCAATTGGCCAAAATCGCGGGCGCAAAAGTAATTGCCGTTGACACGAATCAGCAACGCTTAGATTATGCCAAAGAGAAAATAGGAGTCGATTATTTGGTCCTTGCTGGGGCAAATACCATAAATGACATCTCAGAAATAACCGACGGCGACCTTTGTACAGCAGTCTTTGATGCTACAGGAAACAAAAAAGCCTTAGAATCAGGACTAGATTATATGTCGCATGGCGGACGCTATATTCTTGTAGGACTCTCAAAAGGAGAACTTGTTTTTGAACACCCGCTAATACATGCCAAGGAAGCTACGATTATGTGTAGTAGAAATGCTACCTTAGAAGACTTTATGTATGTGATTTCTATATTGGAGAAAAGCCAATTTCCTGTTGATTCCTTTATTACCCACACGGTGAATTTTGACGATATGATTTCACATTTCGATAGTTGGCTAAACCCCTCAAATGGCGTAATCAAGGCGACTGTTTCTTTTGACATCTAAAACCCTATGCTCACAAGTTATCGACCGATTCGCTGATAATTATAGAAAGGCCTAAGGACCTAATAGCCTTGTAAAGGCCATGTATTAACCCATAATTACCAAGTTTAACTACGTATGCATGCACTAAAAAGAACAATCAACACAAAGGAATTACCCATCAAAGTGATGCAATTTGGAGGTGGAAATTTCCTCAGGGCCTTTGTCGATTGGATGATCGATATCTTGAATGAGGAAGCAAATTTCAATGGGGGAATCGCTATCATAAAACCGACTGAAAGGGGGGACTACGCCCAGCTAAAATCTCAAGACGGACTTTTTACCGTTGTTCTAGATGGCATCAAAAATGGAGCACTAATCTCCGAAAAAAGATTGGTTACCGCTGTACAGAAAGTGATAAACCCCAATATCGAATGGAGTGCTTATTTGGCATTGGCCAAAAACAAAGAGCTGCGTTTTATAGTATCGAATACCACAGAGGCCGGAATAAAGTTTAATGCTGAAGATACATTTGACGACAGCCCCCCCAAAGAATTTCCTGCAAAGCTTACGGTTTGGTTACACCACCGGTTTCAACATTTTGGCAATGACCCTACAAAAGGATGTATTTTCCTGCCCTGTGAGCTTATTGAAGATAATGGGGCCACTTTAAAAGATTGTATTTTGCGTTATGCAGCACATTGGAACTTGCCAAGCGATTTTACGAACTGGATCAACACCTCTAATTTTTTCTGCAACACCCTAGTAGACCGCATCGTATCAGGCTACCCTGATGATCGGGCGGCTGAAATCGAAGCTGAACTAGACTATAAAGACGAACTATTGGTCGCTGGCGAGCAATATCATAGTTGGATCATTCAAGGCCCAGAGATTGTTCAAAAAGAGCTGCCATTTGCAAAGACGGCGCTAAACGTTCAATTTGTTCAAAACCTTATTCCCCACCGCGAAATGAAAGTACGCATATTGAACGGGGCGCATACGGCTATGGTTCCTGTAGCATATCTTGCAGGAATCCGTTTGGTAGGAGAGGCGATGAAAAATACAGAGCTTAGTCATTTTGTAGCATCTCTGCTGTCTGAGGAAGCTAGCAAGACCCTTGATTTTTCTGATGCCATAAAAAAAACATATGTTGCTGATGTATTAGACAGGTTCAGAAACCCATTGATCAAACATCAGCTCATCAGTATTTCCTTGAACAGTACCTCTAAATTTGTCACCCGTCTTTTGCCAACCCTAAAAGATTTCTATAGCCGTTATCAAAAACTTCCCCAACACATTGTTTTTAGTTTGGCGGCCTTGATTTTATTTTATAAAGGCGAAAGTGATGGTACACCAATCGATTTGAAAGATGATCAGACCGTTTTAGATTTCTTTGCCGAATCGTATCAAGCCTTGGAAAAACAAAAAATAACTTTGAATGAGATGGTTGTTTCTATACTCGGCCATAGTGCCCTATGGGGCGAAGACCTTTCTCTACTCCCTGGCTTGGCTGAAATGGTAAGAGAGCATATCACAGCTATTCAGAATGATGGAATACGACGCTGTCTAAAAAAAATTAACTAATTATGATTATAGACGCCCACCAGCATTTTTGGAAATACGAGCCCATAAAACATGGGTGGATAGATGAAAGTATGACGGTTATTCGTCAGGATTTTTTACCCTCTGATCTACAAAAAATATACGAGACCAACGGTATTGATGGCTGTGTGGCCGTACAGGCAGATCAAACTATAGAAGAAACTAATTTTCTTCTAAAACTTGCAGAGGAAAACAATTTTATCAAGGGGGTAGTAGGCTGGGTAGACCTAGGTGCCGAAAATATTGATTCGGTGCTTAATAACTACTCTTCGAATAAAAAGATGAAGGGCTTTCGGCATATCGTCCAAGGCGAGGCCGATCATAATTTTTTACTGCGGCCTAATTTTTTAAGGGGTATTTCATATCTTGAAAAATACGGCTATGTGTATGATATCTTAATATTTCCGCATCAACTCGGTGCGGTCTTAGAGTTCGTAAAGAAATTTCCGCATCAAAAATTCATTATAGATCATATGGCCAAACCCTATGTTAAAGATGGGTTTTACGATGGCTGGGCAATTCTAATGGCCGAGATTGCCAAATCTGAAAATGTGTTTTGTAAACTGTCAGGAATGATTACCGAAGCGGATTATAATTCGTGGACACCTGCACAGATAATTCCCTATATGGATTTGGTAATGCAGACTTTTGGACCCAAACGGATCTTATTCGGGTCGGACTGGCCCGTATGTTTGGTAGCAGGCAATTATACAGAAGTCAAAGCCTTGGTGACCGACTTTATTGCAGGGCTCAATCTTGCCGAGCAAGCGGCTATCATGGGCGAAAATGCGATGCAATTTTATACACTTTAACACAATACATACATAACCCACGACCTTAAATATAAATCTACGTTCGACCTCGGATTTAATCCGCAGAAGGCACCTAAACCACTATGGACTTAATGTACCATAGGTTTTTCAAACTATCAAAGATGAAAAACAGCAAATTCACAGAGAGTCAAATCATCAAGGCACTCAAAGAGAACGAACAAGGAAGGTCTGTAGGAGATATTTCTAGGGGACTGGGAAAGAGCACGTTTTATTACTGGTTGGCAGGGGTGTTTCTTTATAACCTCTTTTTGCATACCAACCGACCGTGTTCACAGAATACCTACTTGTCCTAAATTTGCCGTCCCAAAGTAATTTCTTTACCTCCGGATGAAGCCTGAAAACCTCCTTCGCCGTAATACTCTTAATCGCTCTGATTATCTCTTTAACCTGAGTTCGACGGAACTCTCCGAAGCAGAAAATGAACATGGGAATCAAGACCGATCTCCAAAAAATGGTATGTTACCTCACCCGGAACTGCAAAAAGGCAGTTCCGGCCTCTCCCAAGGAGCGCTAAACCAGAAACCCCGAGGCAGGGCCATAGGGGAATTCTTTTCGATTAAAATTAAGGAGCGACTAGATAGTCTTTCTAAAACAAAACCAATCTAGTAATGCGGTTCTTTTTTCTGTCTTTTAAAATCGGTGAACGATGATTCTTAGTCGACATATACACTAGAAACGTTCAACATATTTAGCTACAACGATTGTTAATGTAAAACCTTTTCCCAACCCGGTTCATATTCCCTATTCCAGTACTTCATGGCCTCCTTATTGTTTAGTATGTGACCATTCTTTGGGTCAATTTTCAAGGCTTGTCCAGATCGCAATGCGATGTTACCTAGTTGAACAAGTAAAGTACTTTGATGTCCTCCAACAATATCAGAGTTTAGTTGTACTCCTTTGCGGATAGCATCAAAAAGGTTTTGGATATGTAAAACGTCCAAATTCTGAGAGGGATTCGAAAGATTGTCAGTACCTATTTTCCGACTACCATTCACTTCCTTTATTAATTTATTATTTAAATCATAAACTTTATATGAATTACCACCCTCTATAATCAAAGAACCATTTTCTCCATAAAACATTACTCCTACTCCACTTCCTTCGATCGAACGGCCATTACAACTTCTTCCCTCCCAGGTCATTAGGGTATTATTGTCAAACTCCAGGTTTATAATTTGTGTATCGGGTGTTTCCCAATCGTCATCATAACGATATCGACCACCATTCGAACTCACCCTTGTCGGATAATCTACCCCTAAACCCCATCTTGCTATATCGATAAAGTGGGTTCCATTATTCAGTGCTTCACCTGTTCCCCAATTCCAAAACCAATGCCAATTATAATGGATAATATTATCTCGAAATGCTTCTCGAGGTGCAGGCCCCTGCCATAATTCATAATTTAACCAAGAAGGCACCTCAGTTATTTTACCTTTTCCAATGGAAGGGCGGTTATTAGCATACCAGGTTTTGGCAAAATAGGGTCGACCAATAATTCCTTGTTTCAATTCATCAATGGCCATTATGACATTTGGCCAAGAACGACGTTGGTTTCCCAACTGAATCACTCTATTGTATTTACTAGCCGCTGCTACAACGAGTTCACCTTCATTTGGATTGTGACTTGCCGGTTTCTCCAAATAAACGTGTTTCCCTGCCTTACATGCCATGATAGCTGCTAGTGCATGCCAATGGTCTGGTGCCGTCACTATTAAAATATCCACGTTCTTATCATCCAAGGCCTTTCTAAAATCTGTTACATGTTTGGGTTTTTTATTTTGTATTTTTTCTATGGCACCTATAAACTTTTCAGATGCCCTTTTATCCACATCACAAGAATACATGACTTCGCAATTTGGCTGCATGGCAAAGTTGGATCCAACGGCATGCCCCCTACTGTTCACACCCATAACAGCAACTTTGAGGCGTTCATTAGCTCCTAATATATTACTATAACTCTTAGCGCTGAACCCTGGTAGTATTCCTCCAATAGAGAAAGATGAGACACCTAAAGCAGTCTTTTTTATAAAATCTCTTCGTTTGTTTTCCATGTGTTGTTTTTTGATTCTTGTTTTATGCCATGTTAATAGCACGCAATGGTCATTCTGATTTTTTTACTATAGAAAAAAATTTAGGTTCTTCTTGTTTTGCACTCTTGTATCGAACGTAGCGGTAACCCATTTTACAACGTCACAAGTCTATTAATTTATCATAAACCATTACGAAGTAAATCATGTACGGCTTCCACGATTATATCTTCTATTTCTGGCTTGTAGGGAGATGGTTTGTTGTACCAGTACATACTGTCTTCCGCTTCATAACCCCCCTCTTCAATAACACGACTAGAAGCAATGTAACTTGGCACATCATTGCTATAAGCATTAACCCATAAAGTTTCTGACCCCAATTCCTTTTTTAATCGAAGCGAGTAGTCCACAACAACTTCACCGGGCAAGTTTACCATAACCATTTGTTTGCCAAAAGTCCAAACTTGTATGGAATAGGATAATTTAGAGGGAATAGTTTCACCCCTTAGCGCCCTATATAAAGCTAACCGTGAATAGTATCCCTTTATGGAATTCTCTTTACTTTGCTTCGTTAATTCAGAGATGCTGGGTACATGGGCAAAAGGAAGTTCTACTGTTTTAATTTTTCCTTTTGGAGGTTCGGCAATAGGCTCTAATTGTTGTGCTAGTAATCTTTCGGCCTCGTCTGCAATTTGTTTTCCATAGGCCCGCATTTGTTCCATCTCCCCCCTAGGCGAAGGATTAGAGTCACCTCCACACCCTATAGCTACCATGGCCATAGCTCCCGGATGGCGTTTTTCTATTCTAATTTTCGCCTCACTGATCCAGTCTCCATATATCTGATTTACACTACCAATAGTAGTGGCATGACAGGCGTAATTTACCAAAACAGCCTGCAACTCGCCCTTGGTATCGGTTATCTTTAGCAAGGGCATAGCATGATCCACAGGACCACCCTCTGTACGTCTATTCTTCGCGAAGCCCACTTTACCCTGCCCCCAAGAGACCAATGATGGTTTTCTATTTGCCAAAGCCTCTAAGGAAACTTGTTTAAGCTTCTTTTTCAGTTCCTCTACATACAATGCAATATGCTCCAAATGGTCCAAAGACAATAAGTTATCGCTAAAACCTTCTTTTCTTGCTTGAAGAATATTGAGTAGATTGCCTACTTCTGGACCACCGTGTGTATGTGATGCGCAGATGACCACTCGAGATGCATCGATATTGACTTCCTTAGCCAATGTTTCCACAAGATTATCGGTAATGTATTTTGAAATCCCCACCAAATCAACGGTCAATAGTATCGATGGTTGCTGCACATCACTTCCAAATGCCAAGGCCTTGGCTTCTAAACGATGAATTATTTTATCGGTCTCATTGGCACCCCTAGCAGCATATCCGGCCAAACGAATTGGTGTTTGCGGGGTGATATCTACCCGCGCCGCGCCAACTAACATTTCTCCATTTTTCACCAAACCTTTTTTGGTTTGAGCTATAGTGGCACAGCCCACAAAAATGCTCAAAACGATTATATAAAGACCTTTTCTTAAAAAAAAACTGCTCAGGATCGGAAATAGCATCGTGATAGCAATGCAAAAATGGGGTTTTCTCATTTTACTCAAATTGGTTATATTAATTGTCTATTTTCCTTGAAAAGGATTGGGGATTTTAATAAGGTCCTCCACTACCTTTCCGTTATACTCGAACCTTGCCAAGGTAAATACGTCGCCGTTATGCCCAATAGCAATGGAATTTACATGCGTTGGAAATTTGCCGTCCTCATAAAAAATTGAGCCGTGATCAATATATTTCTGATTGGGTATATTGTACGTTATCAAATGTAGATTTTCCAGTCCTTTTGCACCTCCCATGGCAATTTCTTCCAATCCTTTCACCCTTTTCCCATTAATATAAATAGGACCTCCGGTCAGGTAGTACAGTGTCTCCTTATCTGGGCCTAGTTGAAAACCTAGATAACCGTAGCTAAATTGGTCGAACATTCCGCTCTTCTTGGAAGGTTCCGAGGTAATGCGCTCAACTATTTCAATCTTTCGCAGCTTTGGATCAAACTTGAACAAATATCCAGAATTACCATGAACACCATAAGCTACACCTTCTGGGGCGTACCAAACAATGGTCCTCCAATTATAACCCATATTTCCAGGTCTGGTAGGATCAAATTTCCCAAAATAATCCAGTTTTAAATCTATTCCCTCCACTTTTTTAAACGAGGACATACCCGGTGAATAGGTATAAATATCACCTTCGGAAGAAGAAAAATATACGGCCCCATCTCTGTGGTCAATAAACATGGAGCGACAAATAACCCTATAATCGTCTCCCGGTGTGCCCGCCTCGCCGTTCGCTAATATTTTACCTAAATTCTTTAGTTCACCGGTATTAAGGTCATAATGTAAGAAATAGCCTTTGGCCCAAGAAATCGCATATATTTGACCACGTTCGGCGTCCATTTCCATAGTTATAATACCTTCTCCCTCAGGAGCAATGGCCAAATCTTCAAATTCACCTGTAGAAAGGTCATACGAAATAATATGTCCACCTGGGTACAGTTTAAACCCATCAGGTTCATTTTCTGGCAGGCGTTCCATGCCATCGATAATTTCATAGTACCCGACATGAGTTCCAAAATAAAGTTTGCCCTTGCTTTCATAAAACCGTACATGGCTTTTACCCTGTGAAATCGCTTTCATCTCTTTTTCGCCTACAATATCCGTTAAGTCGGCTACAAATTCCGTTTTATCGATTTCAGGGTCGTAGACGTACATTTGCCCTCCTACCTCAATTTCTTCTGAAGAAAGAACATAATATATTTTACCGTTGCTAGCTACAGAAATGGCGTTATAAGTGTCATGCGCCAATTCAAACCCGGAGTAATAACGTTTTGCTATCAAAGTATCCGTTTTTTCGTCTAGCGTATCAGAATTTAAGTTTTTTTCAGCTTTTTTGTCATCACAGCCTAAGCCAATTAATAGGGTGAAAATTGCAATGGAACCATTTCTTGCTATTTTGAAAATTTTGTTTTTCATTATATAATCTCATTAAAATTTATTTCATTTCAATTGACGAACACTTGCTCAAGAGTTCAAATTTAAACTTGGCGAATCGTGCGAGGAAAAAAGACCATGCTTGTTCGACCGACCGAGTTTTATCCCATTGCTTTTTTTATCTCGTCACTATATTTTTGAATTCCCCCTATTGCGGTGGCAATGTTATCCATATCAGATTTTTCACTCAAAAGCATATTCTGATACATCCATATTCCTTCCTCATTACAAAGCCTATCGGTTACAGGACATTGATTCCTTTCTAGGTAAGCATTGTAATCCAACATTTCCGGGGGATACATCAATTGAAAATTCTTGGATTTGAAAGCATTGTCTAGATAAGGCATCTTGTTCAAAGGGGCATATCCTCCTGAGCTTTTTATCCCCTCTGCATTCAAGGCTTTTAAAAACAGATTCCTACTTAGCCCATTAAATTCTTCTTTATGATATCTAAAAGGGAAAAGATGATAGGCCGCCCTAGTAACGCTACCATATAGTTTATAGGGTGTTATACCAGGAATATCCTTAATTAGGGAAGACAGGTACGCTGCGTTTTCGCCACGCTTGACGGTCTCTTGTTCCAAACGTTTCAATTGTGCCAGCCCAATAGCAGCTTGATACTCGGTAATACGTAATTTTGTTCCCGCGATTATGCTTCCAGAACCTACTTCTCCAACTACCGTGCCATATGGGTTTCCATAATTATGGTACGAGTAGCATCTATCCATAAAGTCATCATCATCACTTACAATCGCCCCGCCCTCACCAATAGCCATGTTTTTCGAGTTCTGAAAACTAAAACATCCTGCCTTTCCGAATGTTCCTACTTTTTTATTGTCAATTTCGGCCAGCCAACCTTGACAAGCGTCTTCTATAATAACTAAATCATGCTTGTCAGCAATCTTCATTATTGCGTTCATATCAGCTGGGAGCCCCAAAATATGTACCGGCATTATGGCAGTGGTACGAGAAGTGATTTTCTCTTCAATCTTGGCAGGGTCTATTTGAAATGTTTCAGGGTCGCTATCTACAAAGATTGGAATTGCACCCGTTGCCAAAATTGAGGCTGCAGAGGCAATAAAGGTGTATGAGGAAACAATAACCTCATCTCCGCCCCCGATTCCCGATTGAACCAATGCGGTAATTAAGGCATTGGTTCCGTTTACAACGGCTAGAGCTCTTTTTGAACCGATGGTCTTTGCCCATTCTTCTTCAAATTCCTTCACCACCCCAGCACGAGACCAAACCCCACTTCTGAGCACCTCTATTACTTTTTTCTCATCCGTTTCAGGGTTCCAAACAGGCCATTTAGGCCATTCCCCCGAATGGGACGGTGTACCCCCAAGAATTGCCGGTTTTGAGGAAAAATTCGAGTTGCAAGCCAGTATAGGAGGTAGTACACCGGTCATGAGTATAGCCCCCATACCTGCTTTTGCGTTTTGTTCTACAAACTTGCGCCGTGAATATTTTCGTTCGTCCATTTAGTACAAATTTATTTTTTCTCAGAACTCATTTAAACTATTTGACTTAGGCGCATAATCACTACTATTTTTACTATAGCAGGGCGGACTGTTCACCATCTTTAGCATTACGTTGTTGAAGATTCCTTCTTTCATAAAGCTCCTATTGAACCTACAGCAGTACTCGTCGAGATAGTCCTGTAAATACAGGATAGTGCTATCCCTTGAGGTTCGTTATCACCCCTTGCCTCTCTTCTCGATTGTAATCACGACCAGCTTCTTGTTCTTCCTGTCGCGTACTCCCTGTTCGCCGAAGACGGTCTCGTCCACCTCCGCCGTGCCGGTTATGGGGTACTTGTCCGAGCTTTTCATGACCTTTATCACCTTTCTCTTGAACTTCTGGCAGGTTTTCTGCCTTAGGACAAGCTTACTAGAGAGCTCCGTGTAGGTAATGTCCTTTTTATTGGCGGACACGAAATATACAATGAAGAACGCCTTGAGTAAGCCGAATTTTACCTTGTGGAAAAGCGTACCGGCCGTGGGGAATTCTGTATAATTGGACCGGAAACATTGCCGAGATAGCGGCGACATTCCCTACAGTTACGGCTGTGGCTACATTTAGGACACTTATACCCATTGCCTATCAGTACCGCCAAATGGGCCAGACAACTGTCATTGTCCGGAAACCTGTCTCGAAAATCGAAAAGGGAGGGTGGTCCTTGAATCTTTGCTCTATATCTTGAATGGTCATTTACCCGAATTTACCACTTTTATCATTAATAATCATACGTCTAAGTCTATTTGGTTTTCATTGTTGTTCTTATAATTTAGTTATGTTATTTATTCTCCCAGTCATTTTTAACTTAGAATCTGAGTTCGACCTAAGATCTGATCTACAGAATGCAAATAAAAGGTGAGATTTGAAATGGAAAGTTTGAGGGGATATGTGGATATTTTAAACGGTAATATGGAGTCCATCGCCACGTATCCCGTAAAGATTGTGAGTGATTTTGTTTATGTTGGTTTTTCTTAATAATTTTGGACAAACGCTACATAACATATGAATTCTTCAGAAAGAGTTGCCAAAGCTTTTGAACATTTCGATAAAGCGAACAGTAATGACCCAAATAGTGAAAACCACAATGGGCAAGAATACGCAAAAGAAGTACTATACGCCATTCGCATGACCGACACGTTGACCAATTTCGCACCCACTGCTCCCGAAACCTTACAGTTGACCGCCCGTTGTCAGCATATTTGCCGATGGCAGATTCCGAGGGACTCCTATCCAATGAATCGAGTTGGCTATTTACAATGGCGCCAGGATTTAAAAAAATTCCATGTTAAAAAAGCAAGCGAAATCCTGAGTGAAGTAGGCTATGGTGAAGACGTCATTGCCAAAGTCGGTTTTTTACTTGAAAAAAAACAGTTGAAAAAAAACAAAGACACCCAAACATTAGAAGATGTAATCTGCCTAGTATTTTTAGAGCATTACTTTGAAGCTTTCGCCCAAAAACATGCAGAAGATAAAATAATCGTAGTACTCCAAAAAACATGGCGAAAAATGTCGAAAAAAGGGCAGGAGGCTGCCTTGTCACTTCCGCTTTCAAAAAGCACATTAGCATTAGTCACCAAGGCGGTTTTGGGTTAATACTTTCTCACTTATGACTTCGAATAAATGACTTCAATCTAAAGGTACGAGCTAGGCTTCCGAAAAGAATTTTTCATTCCGATAGCTATTCTTTCTTGGTTTCTTTAAAAACAATATCTTACAACCTCAGCTTAGTACAGCTTCGAAAGTAAAAAGCAATCGCATGAAAAAGAATGACCTATACCCCGTTTTTTTAAAAGTATCACAACTGCACATACTTATTGTCGGCGGGGGCAGCGTTGCCTTAGAAAAACTGTCTTTTTTGTTAAAATCGAGTCCCAATGCACAGGTCGAAATGATTTCATTGGCATTTCACGAGAACACCATCGCCTTGGCTGAAAAGCATAGGGTACACATGAAAATCAGTACCTATAAAGAGAGCCATCTTGACGGTAGGCACATGGTAATCGCGACTACAGATGACGTGCAGGTAAACAAGCAGGTCTATACCGATTGTAGGGCGCGCAATATTTTGGTCAATGTCGCCGACAACCCACCCTTATGCGACTTCTATATGGGTGGCATCGTAACTAAAGGGAGTATTAAAATAGCCATATCGACCAACGGAAAATCACCTACTATGGCCAAACGGCTACGGCAATTTTTCGAGGATGTTATTCCTGAAAATATCGATGATCTTGTACAAAATCTTAATACCTACCGCAAAACCATCAAAGGTGATTTTAAAGAAAAGGTCGATACCCTGAACGAGCTGACCAAAGAGCTTATAAACAAAAAAGATACAAATTGACTCAATAACGAAAAATGAAAATTAGAATCAAAGGAAACTCGATCCGATACCGATTGACCAAGACCGAAGTAGCAACATTTTGCAAAACCGGCTATGTCGAGGAGAGCACCCAATTTTCTGACAGCAGCTTTACCTACGCAGTAAAAGCAAAGGACGATATCGAACATCTTGAAGCTGCCTTTGATAGCGGATCAATCACCCTTTTTGTTCCAAAGAAAGAAAGTACAAACTGGGTAAATAGTAATCGCGTAGGTTTTCAACACAACTTATTTTCCGATGATGACAGCTCCTTATCCTTGCTGCTCGAAAAAGATTTCAGCTGTTTAGATAATACTATCGAGGATCAATCCGATAATTACCCGAATCCGTTGGCGGATAGAAAATAGATGAGTAGCCATAGATAACGAAAAGTTTTAATGCCTTCGCCATACCACATATAGTGGGTTAATTTTCCATGTAAACCCATCAACAATAGTGTACTATTAAACTAGCATTCCAATTATATTTACAAAACCAACTAACTTAATCAACAACCTCAACCCAAGGGCACGAGCTATGCTTTCGAAAAAACATTTTTTATTTCGAGGCAAGCTTGCCTTTGCCGTCAGGCAGGTCTACCTGCCGGCATAGGCAGGATAAACCCTCAATGAGGCATTTAAAAAACAAATACCCTATGATGAATGCTATCAAATCAATATCAATACTTCTCTTGTTGGTCATTTCATCTTGTAAAAAAGAAAAACAATCTGCCGACTTAGCGGAGGTTAACTCTCCAAAATTTGAACGCTTATTGTACAATAATCCCGGGCTGACCGTAGATCTTGGCGTGGGTTTATGGGCCTCGCCCCTACCCATCGATTATGATAATGATGGTGACTATGATCTTTTGGTGTCTTGTAAGGACGTACCTTTTAACGGACTCTTTTTTTTCGAGAATACCAGCGGAGATGCTTTCCCGATCTTTGAACCTCCCGTCAAGGTAAGTGACCCCATAAGGCACGTACAGGTTTCATATACCGATGGCAATCCTCGATTCTTGATTCCTGGAGAAGAATTGATAGACTTCACGGCTTTGTTCACCCAAAAGCCAAAAACTCTTTTTCCAGGGGATACCTTTGAAAAACTTCATAATAATATTCGCTTCAATCAATGGAAATATGTGGATTATGAAGGTGATGGCGATCTTGATATTGTCGTAGGCATTCAAGATGGTGAAGATTACGGATGGGACAATGCCTTTGATGAAAACGGTGTATGGACCAATGGGCCACTTCACGGTTTTGTATATCTTATCGAAAATGTAAAGGGCAGCTACGAATTAAAGGGCAAGATTATGGCCGGCAATGAGCCCATTGATGTATATGGTGCCCCTTCACCAAATTTTGACGATTTTGATAATGATGGAGACCTTGATATTATCTGTGGTGAATTTTTGGATAAATTCACATGGTTCGAAAATATCGGCACTCGTGAAAAACC
Source organism: Flavobacteriaceae bacterium (assembly GCA_045046905.1). GTDB lineage: Bacteria > Bacteroidota > Bacteroidia > Flavobacteriales > Flavobacteriaceae > JASFYU01. The sequence goes on from JASFYU010000047.1 coordinate 45,691, forward strand.
TAAATACGCCAAAGGAACATATCTGAAAAATGATAGTGGCATCCTCACCATGGATCTAGAAATGATTCTTCCGGTTTCATTGGATTGGGATAAAGACGGCGATATCGACCTCATTGTAGGTGATGAAGATGGTAGGGTGGCCTTTGTTGAAAACACAGGAAAGGTGTTAGACCATATGCCCGTTTTTAAAGCCCCACGATACTTTCAGCAAAAGGCCGAATATGTGAAATTTGGTGCCTTGGTCACACCCTTTAGTGTAGATTGGGACAATGATGGCGATGAGGACCTTATTTGTGGTAACTCGGCAGGGCATATCGCATTTATTGAAAATCTAGATGGGAGAGACACCCCAAAATGGGCCGCCCCCAAGCTATTGACCGCCGAAAATGAAATCATCAGAATACAGGCCGGGGAAAATGGGTCCATTCAAGGACCTTGCGAAGCCAAATGGGGTTATACAACACTATCGGTGGCCGATTGGAACAATGATGGCCTGCCCGATATCCTAGCAAATTCAATATGGGGAAAAATTGTTTGGTATGAAAACATCGGCTCGAAAGGGCAGCCCAAACTCGCCAAGGAAAAACCCATATCCGTTGAATTTGAAGCTGCTACTCCCAAACCTGATTGGTTTTGGTGGAATCCCGAACCAAAAACACTGGTAACACAATGGAGAACAACACCGACCGCCATAGATTGGAACAAAGACAGGCTGATGGATCTTGTAGTATTAGACCATGAAGGGTATTTAAGCTATTATGAGCGCTATAGTGATGAAACCGGACTCCTCTCGCTGAAGCCCGGAAAACGCATTTTTTATTCCGCCAATGGTACCTATGACCGAAAAAACAAACGTATCGATAGCCTTAATGGGCTACTGCGATTGAATGAGGCCAATTATGGTAGCAGCGGAAGAAGAAAACTTGCCTTTGGCGATTGGGATAATGATGGCGATACTGATATTATCATCAATGGTATAAATGCCGTGCTTTTAGAAAATAAGGGTGCTGCTGCCAATAAGGTCAACTTTGAATTCAAAGGCGATTTCTCAACTAAAAAACTCGCAGGCCATTCCACCAGTCCGACACTGGTCAACTGGGATAATAAAGGAAATATAGACTTGCTTCTAGGCGCCGAAGATGGGTATTTCTATTATTGGAAAAATGAGTAAACAGTGAACAGTGAGCAGTGAACAGTGGCAATCTACACCGTTTTTGCGAGCATAGCGCGGCAATCTCTTCCTTTAGTGTTCTGAATTAACAAATCACTTTGTCACTATGTTCCTCGTGAATACGTTTTTGCGAACGCAGTGAAGCAATCTCATGAATTGTGCCTATAGCTAAGTTCGTACCGCACAAATCTCCTCCCCAATTTTTAGCAGCGTACTAACTTCCTCTTTCGTGAAATCATAAGAAACGGGCTTGGCAATACCCAAGGTACCGTATAAAACAGCATCCAAAATCAGCGGCACTACTATAGAGCCTTCTACCTTGGTTTCTTTAGCCGCTGGGCGCGCAACACCAGAACTATCCGTTTGTAGATTGCACATTTCTACAGGCTCACGGCGTTCTGCGGCGATACCTGCCATTCCTTTACCTATAGGTATTTCAGAAAGTTTAGGAATCAGAAAATCAGGAATACCCTGTTGGGCTTTTAGTTTTAATAAAGAAGTATCCGTATCTAAAAAATGTAGGGTACCCGTTGAACAGTCAAAACAAGAAATAACTTCTGAAAGCAGCTGATCCCAGTTAATGGTAGATTGACGTAAACTCGTACTTATTTGATTCCGTTTTGAGCTCATGGGTGTACGTTTAATTATAATTTTTCATTATATAATTCGTGAAATTACAAAACCACTAGCATTTATTTTATGATTTTTGACATGTTTTGAGAACTGTTAGCCTGAGCGCAGTCCAAGAGCAGCGCGGCAATCTCTTCCTTTATTCAACAGATCACTTCGTCGCTACGTTCCTCGTGAAAACGTTTTTGCGAACGCAGTGAAGCAATCTGTCCCTTTTGTGTCCCGAACTAACAAATCAGTTTGTCATTACGAGCAGAGCGCGGTAATCTCTTCCTTAAGCGTTCAAATTCTCACGCTTTACTTGACATCTAAAAACCGAGGCTTGCGTTTTAGGTATCATTTCTTTACATTCAAAAATATTCACAATAAACCTATCAAAGAGCATATTATGAAGACCTTAGGCATTTGTTTTTTAATTCTACTAAACGCTTTATTTTTTTCAACGCCTGTATCGGCCATTGATAATCCGAATATAATCAAGAAAAGAATAATTGATGAATTGATGAAATCCGAGGTCAATGATTCAAAAGTGGCACTATTGATTAATTCGATTCAGGAGGATGGCGGCTGGCCCGGTATCGATTATGAGGATGTTTCTCGTACCGGATTTCAACATTACACTCATGTAGGAAATCTGGTATTGTTGGCACGGGCCTATAAGAAGAAGAATTCGAAATTCTATAAAAGTAAAGAAGTAAAAAAAACCGTAGAACGTGCTCTTAAAAACTGGGTCGACAATGATTATATCTGTGACAACTGGTGGCACAACCAAATTGGCGTACCAAATCATATGGTATCATTAATGTTGATTATGGGTAATGACCTAGCTGACGACTTGGTCAAAAAAACGCAGCCTATCATTGGCAGGGCAAATATTAATGCAAAAGGTGCCCGCCCAAGTGGTGATCGCATAAAAATCGCTGGAATTCAAGCGAAAAATGCACTTTTTTTGAATGATACGAAAACATTTGGCGAAGTGATTCATGTTATCGAAAGTGAAATAAAATTTGTCGAATGGATTGGTATGACCTTTGGCTATAGATTTAGACTCAATATCGGAGGATTTGAAAACAGGTCTGCCGGCGGGCGAGGAATACAATATGACAATAGCTTCCACCACCGTACCGATGGGGTCAATAACACCCTTTCTTACGGGCTTGGTTATGCAGATGCTTTTGTAGAATGGGCCGTTTATACTAGCGGTACTACATATTCTTTTTCTGATAAAAAATCGAGGCAGTTAATCGATTATTTTTTAGATGGAATTTGCAAAACCGCTATTTATGGAAAATACCCCGATCCAGGAGCGAAAAATCGTAGCTTTAGTCGCAAAGGCACACTACATGCCTATAGTGCCAAAACCGCAGAAAAGCTGTTACTGACTTCGGATTACCGTAAAGACGAAATCCAAGAAATCATAGCTATTCGCAATAAGGGAATAAAACCCACACGCTCACATGCCACTTTTTACTGGCAATCTGAACATTTCACCTTTCAGCGTCCAGAATTTTTTACCTCAGTGAGAATGTATTCAACACGCACCAACAATATGGAATACCCCTATAATAGTGAGGGCTTACTGAATCACCACCGCGGTGATGGTGCGAATCATATTTCTAGAACGGGGGATGAATACTATGATATAGCTCCGGTATTCGATTACCAAAAGATACCGGGAGCAACCATTTTGCAAAAACCAAAACTCCCCTCTGCGAAGGAGATTCGAAAACTTGGTCCTACTGATTTTGTCGGTGCGGTAACTGATGGTATTTATGGCGCCGTAGCTTTCGACTTTAAAAGTCTTCCTGATTCATTAGTTGCAAGAAAATCATGGTTCTTTTTTGACAGAGAGTACGTTTGCCTAGGAGCAGGAATTTCAACTCGTAAAAAACGTACTGTCGCTACCACACTCAATCAATGCCTGCTTCGCGATGATGTGGTCGCTATGATGAACAATAAAAAAACCGTCCTAAAAAAGGGAGAGCATACATTGAAAAATGTGCAATGGCTTTTTCATGATGGTATTGGTTATCTTTTTCCTAAGTCAGATTCTTTAAAATTGAATAATACCACTGTTTCCGGAAATTGGTATACGATCAATAAACAAACAACTACATCAAAAGAAGAGGTCAATTTAGAGGTGTTTAAACTCTGGCTCAACCATGGTGAACAACCAAGTGATGCCTCTTATGAATACATTGTTGTACCCGCTACTTCAGTAAAAAAACTAGAAGAAGGCGATTCAAAAAAGAATATTACAATCCTGTCGAATACTCCTGAAATTCAGGCCGTAAAAAATAATGAACTACATATCACTCAAATTGTGTTTTACAAGGCAGGTGAGCTCAAGATTTCAGATGGCCTGATACTGAAAATCGATAGCCCCGGTATCATTATGATTAAAACCGAAAACAACCAACTGACAGCGATTACCGCCTCAGATCCAAATCGTGAATTGAATAAAATACATATTTCAGTTTCATCACGCATTGAAAAAACAGGGGATAACTTCAATGCCATTTGGAATAAAAAAAACAAAATGAGCAACATTGCTATACAACTACCGCAAAAAAACTATGCCGGAGAAAGTGTGACTATACACTTGAATTGACCGTTTAAACCAAAACAACTATAAAGTACGCTATTGTGAATTGCTTTAGCTTCGCTGAAGCTCGCACACGACTTTAGTGCCTTAGCTGGGTCTGTGACAACGCGCTTTCTATAGTGCATACTCAAATATTTGCGCCAGGTTTCAGTGCTGCCAATTTTAGTGAGGATTCACAGTGACAAACCAAAGGTATATACACCTAAAATTGTTGTGAATTGCTTTCAGTTCTTTACTTTTAGTGAGGATTCACAGTTGATTTCATGACGGGATTGAACAACTTCTTGTTGTGAATTGCTTTCAGTTCTTTACTTTTAGTGAGGATTCACAGTTATTTGCTAACATTATGTGGGTTATATGTAGTTGTGAATTGCTTTCAGTTCTTTACTTTTAGTGAGGATTCACAGTAGGAAGGCTGACGGATCTAGCGGGGAATTTGTTGTGAATTGCTTTCAGTTCTTTACTTTTAGTGAGGATTCACAGTTTCACTTTTTTAATTACTCTCATGGAATACGTTGTGAATTGCTTTCAGTTCTTTACTTTTAGTGAGGATTCACAGTTTCCTATGATGTATTTTCACACTCCCTTTGGTTGTGAATTGCTTTCAGTTCTTTACTTTTAGTGAGGATTCACAGTACATTGTATATTTTCTTCTTCATAGTCAATGTTGTGAATTGCTTTCAGTTCTTTACTTTTAGTGAGGATTCACAGTAACCAATGCGGTTATCAAGGCGTTGGAGCGGTTGTGAATTGCTTTCAGTTCTTTACTTTTAGTGAGGATTCACAGTTAGACCCCTGTAAAGGTGATGGGGCGTTTTGTTGTGAATTGCTTTCAGTTCTTTACTTTTAGTGAGGATTCACAGTTTGCTGCTGCTGCTGCTGCTGTGACATGAGGTTGTGAATTGCTTTCAGTTCTTTACTTTTAGTGAGGATTCACAGTATACTCCCCACATCGTTGAATCGCAATGCGGTTGTGAATTGCTTTCAGTTCTTTACTTTTAGTGAGGATTCACAGTATTAATATTAATACTATATCCTTTGTGCTCGTTGTGAATTGCTTTCAGTTCTTTACTTTTAGTGAGGATTCACAGTATTAGAATGGTTAGATTGGCCAGCTCATAAGTTGTGAATTGCTTTCAGTTCTTTACTTTTAGTGAGGATTCACAGTCCACAAACGGTTTATGTTCGTCCGTGTCTTGTTGTGAATTGCTTTCAGTTCTTTACTTTTAGTGAGGATTCACAGTCGATGAAGATAAAATCTATTCAATATTAGGGTTGTGAATTGCTTTCAGTTCTTTACTTTTAGTGAGGATTCACAGTAATAGAAACTTTGTCTTTTTTCTTCTGTTCGTTGTGAATTGCTTTCAGTTCTTTACTTTTAGTGAGGATTCACAGTATAAACAATTAAAAGTCTCGCGCAGGACATGTTGTGAATTGCTTTCAGTTCTTTACTTTTAGTGAGGATTCACAGTTTGAAGCCTGTTATTGTTAAGTGGAGAGGGGTTGTGAATTGCTTTCAGTTCTTTACTTTTAGTGAGGATTCACAGTCAATAATCCTGTGCTGATTGCGCTGTTATGGTTGTGAATTGCTTTCAGTTCTTTACTTTTAGTGAGGATTCACAGTAAAGAATAACTAAAACAAAGACATGGAAGAGTTGTGAATTGCTTTCAGTTCTTTACTTTTAGTGAGGATTCACAGTGGAGTGCTTACCGAAAGAGACAACCGGATTGTTGTGAATTGCTTTCAGTTCTTTACTTTTAGTGAGGATTCACAGTGGAGACTGTATCCATTGGGGCCCTGCATATGTTGTGAATTGCTTTCAGTTCTTTACTTTTAGTGAGGATTCACAGTGAGTTTTTGCGATTTCTTTAACTTCTTTCGGTTGTGAATTGCTTTCAGTTCTTTACTTTTAGTGAGGATTCACAGTTAATTCGTACATATAATAATGTTTTTATTGTTGTGAATTGCTTTCAGTTCTTTACTTTTAGTGAGGATTCACAGTATTGCTTTCGCAATCGTTTGACGAAGTCCTGTTGTGAATTGCTTTCAGTTCTTTACTTTTAGTGAGGATTCACAGTAATCCAACATCAGGGCGTGTGATTACCGTAGTTGTGAATTGCTTTCAGTTCTTTACTTTTAGTGAGGATTCACAGTTAGAGGCTTCTTTTATTAGAAGGTTTAAGCGTTGTGAATTGCTTTCAGTTCTTTACTTTTAGTGAGGATTCACAGTCTTGTCATATGCGTATTTATCCTATAAACAGTTGTGAATTGCTTTCAGTTCTTTACTTTTAGTGAGGATTCACAGTGTTCGGTTACACTCCCCGCTACGCGGAATGTTGTGAATTGCTTTCAGTTCTTTACTTTTAGTGAGGATTCACAGTAACATGGCTGGTCATGGTATATCGGTCGGGTTGTGAATTGCTTTCAGTTCTTTACTTTTAGTGAGGATTCACAGTATTATCTTTGTCACCATCTGAGTGGTGGCGTTGTGAATTGCTTTCAGTTCTTTACTTTTAGTGAGGATTCACAGTTTGTTTCTATTTGTTTAAGTTATCTCTATGGTTGTGAATTGCTTTCAGTTCTTTACTTTTAGTGAGGATTCACAGTTGTTGTTTATCAATTAAAGCCCGCTGGCTTGTTGTGAATTGCTTTCAGTTCTTTACTTTTAGTGAGGATTCACAGTTTTATTAAGCTTTAATACTTGTTTTGCTCTGTTGTGAATTGCTTTCAGTTCTTTACTTTTAGTGAGGATTCACAGTATACCAGCCATAATAGGCTGGTATACTGTTTTTTATATCACTTTATAGGATATAAAAATGAGTGCTATGACAAGAAGCCTAACTGCGCTAAACCACATATTTTTATTTCAAAATAATTCGAGCTGTTGACTTGGGGGTTCGGGTGCTACTTCTTTTTGACCATGAAAGAGTTCCATCATTCCAAATTGTCTGTCCGTTATCTGCATAATACAGACTTTTCCTTTTTTAGGTAGTGCATTTTTGGTACGTTGAATATGCGCGGCCGCATTTTCTCGACTAGCACTAAAGCGCATATAAATACTAAATTGGAACATGGCAAACCCATCATTCAATAAATTTTTGCGAAAGCGAGAAGCCACCTTCCGCTCGGTCAAGGTTTCAGTCGGTAAATCAAAAAATACGAGTACCCACATACTACGGTATTGGTTTAACCTTGAGAAATTAGACGAATTCATTATATACCAAAACTATTGATGGTGAACTCAGGGTATAATAGCTTACGGCTATCACCTAAAAAACACTCGTACAAACTATTCGTAGTACGGCTCATCGCATTCATTAGGGGGCTCCATTTGCCATCTATAAAAACATTCATAGCCGGCAGGGTCAATAATTCAGCCTTAAGAATGGGGCTAAGTTCGCTTATATCACCACCGGCCTCGACCATTTCATAAACAAGGGCATCTACATAAATACGATAGGGCTCCATAATATCATCAGCCAAACAAAAGGCATTGTATTTATTACGGTGAAATATACCTACAGAAGGCAACATGCCACTACTGACCAAGGCTCTGGCGGTAACCGCCCGTAAAACAGCATAGCCATAATTCAATAAATTATTGGGTGGCACTCCTTTTT
>JASFYU010000048.1:0-10404 GCA_045046905.1 Flavobacteriaceae bacterium
CGTCATATCGCCAACAAGAAACTTTCTTTTGACCTTGCCGGCCGCCAATGATAAATTACAAATATGCTACCCCTCGGTAGAGCACGTAAACATGACCTAGATGTTACGTGAAATGCTCCCTTGTGCTTGGTCGAGACAGCTTGGCAATGACGTATGCCGCCAAAATGTCTCCATATCGGTATTTCGATAAGATTAGGACTACAGTGGGCACAAGACATATAGACGTTATCAAAGAAGCACAACATCGTTTACAGAAAACTAGATTGCAGCATTGGCCAAAAGTCACTTGGCGCACTTGAAGAGCATTGTGGCCAGCCAAAAAGAATAGAACGGTCTGTGCCTGTTGCCTATTAAGAAGGTTCGACGCTCAAAAAGATAAGAAGGCTTTCGATTGCGCCCTATATAGAGTGATGATAAAAATTCGGGGGCCTTTCCAAAAAAAGGGCTGTTCAAAAGTTCTTTTGTAAAGATGAACAACCAGAAAGACCCTTAAAGGATTAGGAGTTCCTTTATGAATATTTGCAATGGTTCGCCCTAAAAGGGCTGTTGAGGAAAATTTAAACGGACTCTTAATTCTTGACAAGATAGTTTCTATTTTTTTAACTCTAATAATTGATTTGTTATGGGTTTATATGCATTTTAAAAAAGACAAAAAGCATCTACAAAGCTATAGTCCGGTTTTTACGTGAAGATTGCTTTCGAGGTGTTTTTTCATACCAGACCAATAAAACCGGAATATTGGTGCTAATTAGCGTGTTCTTTATTTCATACTTCTATGAACCCTTTGAAATAAGCTAAACTAGTCAAACAGGACAATGGATATCCATTGGCGGCTATGCCATCTGCTCATTTATTGGTTATAGTATGACGACTACTCTTTTTTCTCCCTACAGTAAAGAGAAATGGACCAATTTTCAAGAAATATGTACCTATTTCACCTGCTTCCTAAGCATCGCTATTTTAATCTATGGGTATACCCTGTTCTGCAATAATATCCTCTTTCCAAAAATTTTAAAAATAGAGGTTGTCATTATTCAATCTCAAGAACTTTTTCGGAAAGTAATTATCGATACTTTTGCCGGAGGTTTTATAATTTATTACGCATGTACGATTTGCTTAATTCTTATAAAAACCAAGATACTGCACAGCATAGGCTTACTGAAAAACACTACATCAAAAAAAATCGCGGTTCCTTAACCTTTATTGGGAAAAACAAAAATGAACATATAACCTTGGAAAGAGACACTTTCATATGTATCAAAAGTGAAGGGCACTATATTAAAATCTATTATTTATGTACCAAGAACTATCAGGTAAAATATATGTTCCTAAGAAACGCCATGATAGAAATCAAAAACTAGACTACCGATTATTCCTCTATCTATGGATGACACAAATCATTTTTCATCAATCTTGCTTATTTAAACTCAGTAATCGGGAATTCAAATAGAACCCATGTTTATTTAGAACATTTTTCAGATGTAATTCTCGTCTCAAAAAGTAAAATATCGTATTTAAAAGACATGAGGCTAAGAAAGGTAATCTGAATCAACAACCTCGACCCAAGGTACGAGGTATGCTTCCGAAAAACATTTCTCATTTCTAGGCAAGCCTGCTTACCGCAGGCAGGATAAACCTTTTAGAGCTATGGCCAGTGTTTAAAAAACATCAAATTCTACCCATAAATCGGTTTTTTGCACTTCATATGGTCTATTTCATCGGGTCAAGATGGTTTCCTTTGCAAACCTATCTGCTTTATGTCGAACTCAGATCGAAAAGGCCAAGGAAATGCGAAGTGTAGGTATCAAAAGAACGAAACATTCGAGAATACACAAGATAAGATCCTTAAAATTCAGTGTCATATATCACGGCTATAGATAAAGAAGTGCGAAAAAAAAGAGTTCTTTTAGCCAAAATTAACTTCGAATGACCAGTTACATATGTAAGTAAAAAAATAATATTTTGCGCCAGTATAAAGGCCTTTTTGAGCTGCATGGCAGGGCTGGGGAGTGAAAAAAAATATGGATTCAAAAAAGGATTTTGAAGAAAATCACAATAACTCAAGACGAGTTTATTACCTTTAAATTCAGGTTTACCCTATATGAGAAAGAAATACTTTAGGTTTTTAGGGGCGTTACTCTTTGGTACACTCATGGTTATTTTAATGAGCAATTACACCATTACCAATGCAACGCAAGAAAAAACCTTTTCAAACATCGATGCTATTCCTAAAAATCGAGTAGGCATTGTACTGGGCACTTCAAAAAAACTAGTCGGCGGACAACCAAACCCCTATTACACCTATAGGATAGAGGCCACCGTGCGACTATATCATTCAGGAAAAATCGAATTTGTGCTTGTTAGTGGTGATAATGCAAGCAAGTATTACAATGAGCCGGCAACATTTAAAAAAGACTTGGTAAAAGGCGGTATACCAAAAGAAAAAATTTTCTTAGACTATGCCGGTTTCAGAACTCTAGATTCTATGGTCAGGGCAAAGGAGGTTTTCGGATTGGACAGTGTTACGGTAATTTCTCAAAAATTTCATAATGAACGCGCTATTTATCTTGCTGAGAAAAAAGGACTTTCAGCCATTGGCTATAATGCCAAGGACATTAATGGGCAACAGGGCTTTAAAGTACAATTCCGAGAATACTTTGCCCGGGTCAAGGTATTTATCGATTTAATGTTCAATACGCAGCCCAGATTTTTTGGCGATAAAATAGAAATTAAATAATCTTCCTAGTCCAAAGCTTGCCACTACAACACAGGCTACTCTTTTTTTGATTCAAGCATCGGTGCTGCTTTCGTGTCAGTAGACAGGCAAATCATCACCTAGAGTATTTTACCCCTCTTTATTCTTATCAGCAAGCTTCACCCCAGTTCGAAGACCCTAGTGTTCGATAGGGGCATTCATTCTCATGTTCCTATCACCTTTTTCGATGTATGCTTTCGATTCGTGGAATCATATCAGGCCTTTTATGCCCTAACGATATCAATAACCACCAAATACATACGCAAAAACCTTAAAAACGGGATTTTGAATTGAAAATACTAGGAGATAAATCGGCTAAAGAGCAGCTTTTTACGCTGAGGTGTTTTTAGGGTCTCGTACGTTCATCGAGCATTTTTTGCATTTTATCCGAGCGGTTGCACTTTACCGAAAATAGGGGGTTCTTGAACGATTCAGGACCCCCCGAAATACGCTTGCCAGAGTTATTATTATAACAAAAAGCAAGTCATGAAAACCATCGCAACTTTAATCTTTATTCTTTTTATCGGAGTAGCCGCCCAGGCTCAAGACGCTTCTGAAGAAGTTAAGATTGAAACTGCTGAGATGACAATCGCTACTCCTGTCGCTAAGGAGAACAGTGTTGCTCGTCTTTATAAATTCAAAAATTCTAAAGTAAAGAAAGCACTTTCTTTTACCACAAAAAGAAACAAGGCTAAATTGGCTTAAGGCACAGTACTCTTTTCCTAAATAATTATCTAGACCCTTTTACGCTAAACCCGGATCAACCTTTACATATATCTTTTTTTAGCTAAATAACCAACCCTATTCATGTTAAAAGCTAAAACACTTCTTCGAAACCTTGGGCCAGGCCTACTTTTTGCCAGTATGGCCATAGGTATCTCACATCTGGTATTATCAACAAAAGCGGGGGCACAATACGGCTGGATCATGGTCTTACCTATAATCCTTGCCAATATTCTCAAGTATCCCTTTTTTGAATTCGGAATACGATACACGAATATCACCAACAAAACCCTGATCGAAGGCTACCTAAACAGAGGAAAAGGATATTTATGGTTTTACGCTTTTATAACCCTAATCACCACCTTCACCATTCTGGCTGCATTGTACACCGTCACGGCCGGACTGTTCATCAACCTGTTTAAAATAACCGATATTTCAATAGGTATGGTCGCACTCGGCCTATTTATACTCATTGGTTCTTTACTAATTATTGGAAAATACAAATTCCTCGAAAATTCACTAAAATGGGTTGTGAGCCTTCTATTTATAGCACTTCTTGCAACCACGGTCTTGGTCGTCTTAAAAGGTCAGGTCGAGGAAGTTTCCAATTTTAAACCTACCCCTATTTTTAATGAAATGGGAATCTTGTTTCTTATTGGATTGATAGGTTGGATGCCAACAACTGTAGAAGCCTCAAGTTGGATAAGTCTATGGAGCATTGAAAAATGGAGAACAGAAGGCTATAAACCCTCTTTAAAAGAAGCATTACAAGAATTTAAAATCGGCTATTTTATGACGGCAATCTTGGCCATTTTCTTTATGGTGGTCGGATGGATGACCCTCTACGGAACCCATACCAAGCTTAGTGGTAATGCCATAACTTTTGCTGATCAGATAATACAGCTATTCACGACCCATATAGGGCAATGGGCCTATATTTTTATAGCTGTCGCTGCCTTCGCAACCATGTTCAGTAGCTGTATGACCGCTCATGATGCAATAACACGGGTAAGCCTTGATATTATAGATTTGTTGTCTCCAAAGGTAAAGCTTCAAAAAAAGAAAGGGCTCTTCGCTCTTGGAGTCATTGTTTTAGCCCTTGTTAATTTAATTGTTATCACGGTATTCTCTGCGAATATGGGCCAATTGGTCGCTTTGGCTACTTTTGTCTCCTTTATGGTGGCACCTATTGTCGGCTATATGAACCTTAAAAATGTAATGAGTGATGACCTGCCTGAAGTGCATAAACCTAAAAAGGGACTGCGGATACTTACCGCTATAGGAATTGTTTTTCTTTCTCTCTTTTCTATTTTCTATTTTTGGATGGTAATTTTTCAATAATACTTGTCGCCAAAAAATCAGAACCTCTTTTTAAGAAAAGCAAAAACCTCGGGGCAGCCCTGTCTTTGCCGTCAGGAAGGCTCACGAAGCATAAGAACTTATAGAATTAATTTATCATAGTTAGCAACTACAATATATGTTCTAAGGTTTTGTTTGTGTAAAAATTCCAAACAGTAGACCCCATTAGTACAATTATTCCGGATTCTTTCCTCACCATGACCAACAGCACCAACAATATTGGAGGCCGCTACCCCTTTACTGAATAGATACCCCTTAATAGCATCAGATCGTTTTTGAGAAATTCTTTTGTTCGACGCATTACTGCCCCGACTATCAGTATGGCTTTCTATACGCAATTTTATTCTTGGGAATCGTTGCACAGCATCTACAATTTTATCAAGCTCGGTAGCAATTTCAGGGCTTATATCAATTTTACCACTGGCAAAAAAGAAGTTGTTCAATTTAAGCACGGGCAGGCCTTCTTTTTTAACAACAATATCATCTAAGAATACCATTTTGATATCCAAAGCAATCTTTTGAAACGCTTCAAGTCCTTTTTTATCATACACCTCATAAAAAGATGAATGTCTTTCTTTTATAACCTCAACTACAATATTATCTCGCCAAGGAATTTCTAATTGATACTCCCCATCATCATTGGTAACAACTTCTTTGATGAGCTTCTTATCAGCACTCAATACCCGAATAGATGCATTTTCTATTCCAGCTCCTGAAGGTTTTGCAACAATACCCCTTAAAATTAAGGTCTTAAGCCCTGGCACTGAAGTGGTCGTAAAGCCATAGATATCATCACCTCCTTTACCACCCATTCTGTTCGATGCAAAATAACCCAAAAACTGGTCTGACTTGCTTTTAATAATAAAACCAAAATCATCAGAGGTGGAGTTGATTCCACTGCCTAAATTTACCGGAATACTAAAGGTGTCATTCGCTTGAACATTCGATTTATAAATATCCATACCGCCCAAACCATAAAAAATATCGGAAGAAAAGTACAGGCTATTCTCGAAAATATAGGGTGCTATCTCATTGCCTGGTGAGTTAATCTTAGGGCCCAAATTTATGGGGCTAGACATAATCTGCCCGTTATTGGTATGTACAAAATAAATATCGGTGCCGCCGTAACCCCCTTCAAAATTAGCGGCAAAAAATAGTCGCTCCGTTGCTTCTTGATAAAAAGGGTAATAAAACGAAGTACTCAAGTCTTTTAATAAAAGTCTAAACCCTCCATCAGCGTCTACCATTCCGATTGCTAATGCATTTTTTCCGTTTTCATCAAAAGAAAGTAATCCGTCTTCAACATTTGAAAGTATGTAGAATATTCGCCCCAAAGCTTCTGAATAATAGGGGGTCGACTTGTGATACTTAGACTTTGGTATATGGTCAAGTGGGCTTGAATTTACTACTATATTTCCGTCCGAATTTATTCTAGCTACATAAATATCCAAATAGGCTTCCTGAGCTGGCCCATACATCTTTTTTGACTTTTGAATACGGCCACTACTAAAAAGTAGTTTTTCTTTATAAAAGGTAGGTGAAAAATCTGATTGGGCACTATTGCCATTGACATTGAAAACCTGAAAACTCGACTCCTCTGTATTACTGGCTTCCAACAGCTCAAAATTAAAATCGGCGTTTTCGACCAGTTCGCTCGAAAGTGATTCACTTTTTGATTTGAGGAATGCCTTTACCCTTTCCTTTCCAGAGGTCTTCGACAGACTCTGTAACATCTTATTGAAACGATGAACAGACATGATCGTATCTCTTTTATTTATATCCAAGTATATATCCGAGGCCTTCTTATAGTTGCCAATTTGAAAATAGGAATCCGCCAAATTTAAAGATTGGTGGTTAGTCATCAATTTTCCTTTTGCAACTTGCTTTTGGTATTCAACAATAGCCTCGGTATAAGCATATCCGTAAAAATACTTATCAGCTTTTGATAATTTTTCTTGTGCCAATACAGTGCCTGTGGCAATCAAAAATAACAGTATAAAGATTCTTAGTTGCATAGTAACATCCTCTTTAGAAAAATCTTGGGGTATCAATTTGTTTCGGTTTTCCCTTAGCGTCAATTTTATCACTCTTCTCACGCTCGCTTCCGCCTTTACCCAAATAGAATTTCAAAACAAGCTCATGTGAGCCATTATTAAATTTACCTAAGGGGTTGGTGTTATAATCATAGGAATACCCTATAAAGGTTCCACTACTAATTTGAAAACCTGCCAAGCCGCTTATCGCATTGTTTATGCGATACGAAACCCCTACCGTGAATGAATCTTTAATCAAAAAGTTGGTAGAAATATTCATGTTCACTGGAGCACCCTTTATATAATTCATCAAGAAGGCTGGTTTAAATTTAAGCTCGTCTGAGAGCTTAAAAACATAGCCTCCAATAAAATTGAACTGCAGTTTATCCTCAACAATCATAGCGACCTCATCGTCATAAATACCATCGGTCAAAAAATTGGGCACCGAGGCTCCTAAATACCAAACATCATCCTCATACAAAAACAGGCCCGCACCAACAGTAGTATAAAATTTACTGATGGTTTCACCCGTAAGTATGGGTTCACCAGGGTTTTCAAAGGTTCCTTTAGAGAAGTCTACATTCAATAAAGCGCCACCGACATCCATTCCAAAAGACAGTTTAGTTTTGTCAGAAATTTTAATCTGATAAGAATACGCCAAATCTATATAGGTCTGAGTAGACGGCCCCAATTGGTCATTTACCACATTAAACCCCAGGCCATGCCTTTCATTAGATAAAGGAAGGTTTACCCCTAGGCGTATGGTTCTAGGTGCTCCCGGAATATCTAACCATTGAGCACGGTACATCAAGGCTATTTCTGGATCCGCTACCGAACCCACATAGGCTGGGTTAAAACTACCAATATTGTACATATATTGGGTATATTGAGGCTCCTTTTGACCCCGAAGCAACTGTATAGAACAGCAGCTTAGCATTAAAAAGCTTAGGATAATTATATGTTTGGTTTTGCCTATCATTGTGCCCTTAGCATTTGTTATCGTATGAGCTGTATCCAGCCTTTTTTAACTTCGGAACCATCTCCAAGATTAAGTAAATAAAAATAGGTGCCGCTAGGGGCCTCCTCATTTTCCCAAGTGCCATTCCAGACTTCATCTTGGGTCATATTTATATCTTCGAATACCAGATTACCGTACCGATTAAAAATTTCTATTGACGTATTTGTAAAGGTCCCGATATCTCTAATTTTCAGAAAATCATTGGTACCATCCATATTCGGAGAAAATTGATTGAAAATAAATCCGGGATCTGCTGCGGTTGGCAAACTCACTTTAACAACAGCAGTAGCCTCATTATTGGCCGTATTGCCATCTAGAGGCCTTAAAATCATTGCAGTATTTGCAAAAATACCTTCAATGGGCACTCGTGCTGTAATCGATAGGGTAACTTCTTGATTTCTTGCTAGACTTGGAATCGTCCACAAACCTGTATCAACTATGTATTCACCCATTTCTACCGTATGCGAAACGTATACAAAGTGGCTATCAGAATCTGACGGAAGCAAATCTTGTACTATAATATTTGAAATAGGGCCCTCCTCATGTGATTGATTGATGAGTTTTATGGTAAAAACCACCTCCTCACCCACAAGGGGGTTGGCACTCTCAACACTCTTCTCTAACAAAAGATCTATACCTTCAGGCAAATCCACAGTCAATATAACCGTTGCCATATCATTGTCCGCATTATCATCCTCTGGTGATGATGCAAGAAGTATGGCCGTATTGGTATAATTTCCATTTTCTAAAATATCGACGGTCACCTCCAAGGTGGCACTACCTAGTGGGCCTTCAGCAGGTATATTCAAAATTTCCCATCCACCGGTATCCGGATCATAGGTTCCCATTGATGCAGTATGCGATACATACTGAAAACCGGTCTCAATTAATTCTTCGATTAAGGCTCTTTCTACAAGCTTGCTACTTGAATTATTGACCGTTATCGTAAATATAATACGGTCTCCTGCCGTGGCAGCTAATTGACTCGCTTCTTTTAAAATCTCTAGGTCAATAGGGCAGTCCGTACTTGAATTATCAGGAATACAAGGATTAATATTTGCCGGATCCTCTTGATCTACAAAACCATCGCCATCAATATCTTCTATATTCGATTCTAATGCATCTATGATGCCATCGCCATCTTCATCTGAGGGCTGGTTGACATCTCCCACTTCGTCACCATCGTCGATACCATCATCATCAGTATCAGCATTATCGGGATCTGTACCTAAAGCAGCTTCCTGTCCGCCGCTCAGGCCATCACCATCGGCATCAGTATCACAACTACTTACTGAAATGGTCACCTCCGAAGAGGAATTGACACAGGGTGCTTGCGCCCCTGTAGTGCTATAGGTAAATACATAGTTACCACCGAGCAAGCCTTGAAAATTGACCAGGCCCTCAGTTGTCGGGTCAATGACCTGCGGTCCTGAGGTAAAAGCCCATAAACCAAGATCGACACTGCCCAAAAGCATTGGACCCAAATCAAGCAAGGTATCGCCAAAAGTTGAATTATTACATGATGAGCCGTTCGTAGGAGTACCTGCCGATACAATAGGAATTACAGTGGCAATGACCTCTACCCTAGGAGAAGTTGTACAACCATTTGCCGTAGCCTCGACATAATAGCTTGTTGTTTCCGTAATATCAGGAGAATAATTAAAAAGTGAACTTACCGGTGTATCCCCGTCTAGCGTTGTATACCAGTTTATAGTAGCACCGTCGGTTGCCGTTGCGATCAGATTTACAGTTCCAGAGCCACATCTGGCATCTCCCACAGACGTATTAAGCGTCGGGGTTGTGTTTAAAATTAAGGTAACCGTTAAACTCGGGCCCGCACATGTATTGCCAGCATCATAGAAAAACCCGAAGTAGGTTCCCGGAAGCGGATTCGCTACTCCCGAAGGTGACAAATGTGCGGCATCATCCAAGGGATCCGAATTTAAACTCCAGGTCAGTACGGTGCCTACTGGAGCCGCACTGTTTGTATAATCATTTAAACTCTGTGTAATAGCATCACAAAATATAACAGGTACGGCAGCATCTAAAATGGGTGTTGGCGCACAATTGTCATCATCAGTGATAGTGCCCGTTGCTGTATTGCCCCCAAAAATACCAACCCCATTCGTTGGTGTACCCAGTTGCACCGTAAAATTTTCTGTACTTTCTAATAGTGCATCATCAATAATCGGCACTACAATTTGCTGAGTTTCACCAGCCGTTCCAACAAAAGTAAGTACATCGTCTGTTCCCGTATAATCTACTCCTCCACCTGTTGCCGTACCATCAGTAAATGAATAGGTGACCGTTGTTCCTCCGACTATTGCAACGTCCAAAACCACATTAAATACTAAATTGCCCCCTGGCACATCTTCATTAACGGTGGCATCGGAGATTGATATGTTTGCAGAGTCATCATCCAAATTGTTCGCATTGATTATCTGATTAGCCAAGGCATCGAATGTATTATCGCTCAAGGCATCGTTCACGCTTATCGTTAGCGTATACGCCTGAGT
>JASFYU010000049.1:0-7991 GCA_045046905.1 Flavobacteriaceae bacterium
TTGATAGTTGATAGTTGATAGTTGATAGTTGATAGTTGATAGTTGATAGTTGATAGTTGATAGTTGATAGTTGATAGTTGATAGTTGATAGTTGATAGTAAAAAAAAACAATCAATAAGAAACCAGGAAATTTTGAGAGCCTATTTTCATCAAAGTAAACTGCCTCAAGATAGGCAGGCGAACCTGACGACAAAGGCAGGCCTACAAGGTATTAAAAGGAAACAAGTTTAACATTCCGATAACTGTCGGAGAATAAAACCCACTGGTGGGAAAAAAAATGAAAATAAACTGGGGAACAGGAATTGTATTGGCCTTTATAGCCTTTATAAGTTTTATCTTATTTTTTGTGATAAAAATGAGCACTAATGACCAAGCTATGCATGATTTGGTCACTGAAGAATACTATAAAGTAGAATTAGAATATCAGAAAGAGATCGATGCAGAGACCAATGCCAGTAAATTACCTGTTAAGATAAAGCTTGAGAAAACCAAAGAAGGCTTACTCCTATTATTTCCAAAAGATTTCAATACTAAAAACAGAAAAGGAACAGTGTCACTATACAGACCATCTAATAAGCACTTGGATTTTGACTTACCCATAAGTCTATCCGATTCACATTTGCTCATACCTGACAAACGCTTGTTGGATGGTCGCTGGGACATTAGAATTTCTTGGAAACAAGACGGCAAAGATTTTTTACAAAAAGAAAGCATACGCTATTGAATGATACTATCTGCCATCTTATTAGGCTTAATGGGAAGCTTGCATTGCGTTGGCATGTGCGGTCCTATTGCTTTTATGCTGCCTGTAGACAGAACCAATAGCCTTAAAAAATTCTCTCAAATATTCATTTATCACTTCGGGCGCCTGCTTGCATATGGTGTTATAGGGCTTATTTTTGGGCTTTTAGGAAAAGGCCTGTATCTTTTTGGTATACAACAAAAGCTCTCAATCGGCATTGGTATTTTGATGATTCTTGTTGTACTTATACCCTACAAGACGTTTAATAGGTACAACTTTTCAAAACCTATGTACAAAATCATTTCGAAAATTAAGACCCGATTGGGCCAAGAACTCAAAAAGAAAAGCCCCGACACCTTTTTGACCATCGGTTTTTTAAACGGCTTTCTTCCTTGCGGACTCGTTTATATGGCCCTATTCGGAGCCATCGCCATGGGGAGCGCCCCAAAAGGAGGTTTATACATGGTTCTCTTTGGCCTAGGCACCATTCCCTTAATGACTACGGCCATTTATTTTAGTGGATTCCTAAAAGGTGGACTACGGCAAAAAGTACAAAAACTCATCCCCGTTTTTGTCGGCTTGGTCGGCCTACTTTTTATACTTCGAGGCATGGGATTGGGCATCCCCTATATATCACCTAAACCTGTAAGCGAGGTAATCTCAGCAGAGGTCGAATGTCATCAACCATAAATACTACAGATTAAAAATCTCTTACTATTAATATGAATTATATCATATTCTTAAGCCATATTATCATAGAACTTTGCACTTGTAAAAACAATAAAACATGAGAATAGTTTCAACAGCCGAAGCCGTATCCAGTATAAAATCAGGTGACCGGGTCTTTCTTCAAGGTGCCGCCATGACTCCGAATATCTTAATCGATGCCATGTGCGAGAGGCATAAAGAACTTGAAAACATTGAAATAATATCGATCCACACCGAAGGTGAGGCAAAATATACTTTACCAGCCTACAATGGCTCGTTTAAAGTAAACAGTTGCTTTGTAGGCAGTAACGTACGAAAATCGGTAAACACCCACCGTGGCGATTATATTCCCATATTTTTAAGCGAAATACATTTACTATTTAGGCGAAGTATATTGCCTTTAGATGTTGCCATAGTACAGGTTTCCCCGCCTGATAAACATGGGTATTGCTCCTTGGGAGTTTCCGTTGATGTAGCCTTACCAGCCATACAAACCGCCAAAACGGTTATCGCACAAATTAACCCCCGAGTTCCCCGTACCCATGGTGACGGGATTATTCATATACGAAATATTGACCTGGCAGTCGAGGTAGATATGCCTATTCATACACATAATCCGGCAACACTCAGCGAAACCGATTATTTGATAGGAAAAAATGTAGCAGCACTTATCGAAGATGGCGCTACTTTACAACTGGGTATCGGCAATATTCCGAATGCTGTTTTAAACAACTTAGAGCACCATAAACGTTTGGGTATTCATACCGAAATGTTTTCTGACGGCTTACTACCATTGATAGAAAAAGGGGTAGTCACCGGAGAGGAAAAAGAAATAAAAACCGGAAAAATAGTCACCTGTTTTGCCGTTGGTTCTCAAAAATTATACGACTTTGTAGATGATAACCCCCTCGTACATTTTAAAGAAGCGGGCTATACCAACGATACCGCCATTATCAGAAAAAATCCAAAGGTGACCGCAATTAACAGTGCCATAGAAATAGACCTTACAGGTCAAGTTTGTGCAGATACTATTGGAAGTAGACAATTCTCGGGAGTAGGTGGTCAAATGGATTTTATTAGGGCCGCCTCGCTTTCTCAAGGAGGAAAGCCTATTTTTGCTATACCCTCGGCAACCGCGAAAGGTGTTTCGAAGATTACACCCTTTCTAAAAGAAGGTGCAGGCGTTACCACCACGCGAGCTCACGTACATTATGTAGCTACCGAATATGGTGTAGTCGACCTTTTTGGAAAGAATTTGCATCAACGAGCCAAAGCATTGATTTCAATTGCCCATCCTGACCACCAAGAAATGCTTGAAAAAGCTGCCTTTGAGAGATTTCAAAGATAAATTTGAATAGATTTCATTCGACAATGTCTAAAACCGAAATAAATAACAGAGAAGATGTCAAGCTTTTAGTTACCTCTTTCTATACGAAAATAAGAGCCCATGAAATTCTTGGCCCTATATTCAATGGTATAATTACCGATTGGGACACCCATCTAGATTTGTTGACAGATTTTTGGGAAACTCAACTTTTTCTAAAACGAAAATACCATGGAAATCCGGTTACTGCACATCAAGAAGTAGATGACAAAATGAACCACACGATTACCTCTGAACATTTTGGATTGTGGCTCAACCTTTGGTTTGAAACCCTAGATGAGCTCTTTGAAGGAGAAACAGCGTGGATAGCCAAGAACAGGGCACAAAAAATGAGTACCATGCTGTTTATGCAAATGTTTCAACACAGAAATCGCTAAAAATTTAAAGTACGACTACCTTGGATACCCATAAAAAAATAAAGCAGAAATACGAACAGCTAGGTGAGAACCCCGAAACCTATCTCAAAGGCCTTTTACACGCCAAACCCATTACCTATTGGGATTATATAGAGGTTGACACCTTGCTATCGCTTCAAAAGCCGCGCACACATTTTAAGGATGAGACCATTTTTATCATGTACCATCAGATGACAGAGCTCTTGTTGAAAATGATGCGCCATGAAATCGAACAAATCGTTGAAGAAGAATTGCTGACCGAAGAATTTCTAATTACCAAGATCAATCGGTTAAACCGCTACACGACCATGCTTATCACCTCTTTCGATATTATGAAAGAAGGCATGGACTATGATGACTACAACACCTTTAGGTCAACATTGACCCCCGCAAGCGGTTTTCAAAGTGCCCAGTTCCGATATATAGAACTAAACTGCACCCGTTTGCAAAACCTCATCAACACCGAGGGCAAAGAGCGGCTTACAGAGCAGCCTACCACAGCTGAATATTTTGAACACATCTATTGGAAAGATGCCGGACTAAATCGTAAAACAGGCAAAAAAACCTTAACATTGATTCAGTTCGAAGAAAAATATCTCGAAAGTTTTATCGCCCTTTCCAAAAAAATAGAGGGCAATACCATAGAAGACAAAATCATGAAACTGCCAAATCTCTCTGCAGGATTGAAAGAAAAATTAAAAGAATTCGATCATTTATACAATGTAGAATGGCCCTTGGTACATTTGAAAACCGCCGAGCACTATTTGAACAGTAAAGGAGAACAGAAAGCGGCAACGGGAGGTTCCGAATGGAAAAAGTATTTACACCCAAAACACCAACAACGTAAGTTTTTCCCTTTGTTGTGGACAGATGATGAAAAACAAGAATGGGGAGCCGTATAAAGCCCTCTTTATTAGCGCCCCTTCCAATTCGTAGCCAAGATAAAAACCAAGCTCAACGGAATCAAAAGACTCCCCACTGCCAATACATCGAAATAGATATCGAAAAATGAAGAATTGAGCCACACGACTATTCCCTTATAAAAAATAAGCCCTTCGGTCACAAAAAACCCTATCAAGTACAGGAAGTAACCTTTTTTCGAAATCTTCATCAGTTTAAAATAATCAAAGAACAAAAAAAGACTGATGCTAACCACGCCTAAGAACGTCCAATGTAGATATCCGATAGTAAAGTCCAATACGGTCGCCGCTAAATTGGCGAAATAAGGGAGAGCCGTTAGCAGTTGCAACAACATTTTAATACCAAGCAATACCGCTATGGTTTTTAACAGGCCATATTGAAAGGGCGATAACATTAGACCTGATCTTTCTCTCGGACCGGCAAGTTTCATAAGCAAGATACGAAAAGCATAAAGTTGTAATAAGGCCCCAGCACCCCCCAAAACATAAAGTAGTATCGACGGGTTTGTAAACAAAGTCGACAAGAAGAAAGTTAAAACCACTCCTAGATTGAGACTCCAAAAGAACCGCTTGAAAATTTTGTCCGACAAACTGATTTTTCGCTCCTCAAAGATATAGAGCACTATGCCTATAAGTGCCAAGATCATCCATCCGTTATAAAGAAAATGCAGATAAAAATAGATGGCCAAACGATACCAAATAGATTGTGCTCCCAAGGTATTCATAATCACCCCCAGAACCCAAGGCCCCAAACTGGAAACCACTAGATACCAAAGGGCGATGCGTATGCACGTATAGGAATTTGTTTTTTTAAGGATAGTTGGAGTATGTTTTAGAAAGAACCATGCAAACCAATACGAGGCAAATAGAAAAAGAGTAGAAAAAACAATCGAAAATAGCGCATACCCCTGAAAGGGAAAGGTCAAGAGCATACCAAGCAATGTCAACTGGGTAAACCAGAATATTCTTCGATATTTTTTATCGAGGTTTAACTTATCGAGATACAATTTGTACAAGAGCGTAGTCAATGCCATATATACCCAACCCAGCAACGCAATATGAGAATGGGTATGTACAAAAAATTTATAATTAACAGGAATCGCTACCGAATAAAAAGACCGCAGCACCACGCCCAAAATGGCCGCCAACAAAAAATAGAACAACGCAATTCTAATATGGGTTTTTAACTTAATCATCTTTGTGGCTATTTCGGAAAGCAAATATAACCAAGGGTCATGAAACCCGCTTTATGTATTTAAAAGTTTATCAGATAGAGAAACTATGGTGAAATACAAAGTTTCAGCCAATATGTATCACAACCAATACCAGTCTTTACGGGTCATAAACTATGAAATAAGGTAGAACCAAGCTGTTTCTTTGCAGGGGTTTCATAACGTTACAAACCTGTATTACCCATAAATAACATTTGATAATAAGTGAGTTAACTGTTATTCGTCACTACAATATTTATTTTTTAATACAATATGACAAAATCTCTTTTAAAAACAGATTACCCACCAGCGAAAGGGTTGTTCAGACCTTTACCAAGGAGCGTTAAATCGAAAACCCCGTGGCAGAGCCTAGGAGAATTCTTTTTGATTAAACCCTTAATGAAGAATTAAAATCCTATTATCGAACGTAGCTTATTTGTTCTTTAAACTTTCTATTTCCTGTCCTATTGAAATGAGTGTATTCTTTCCTTTTTCCAACTCTTCTAAAACCGTGCTTTTAGTTTCCTCGAAAGTATCTTTCAAATTACCGAACAGGTTATTGTAGTACTGAATACCTTCTTCCATGTTTTTGGTGAACTTAGTCAAATAGCGTTCCTGTTTTTTATCCATCGCAGTTTTAGCAACCTCCAATTTGTTTTGTAAAAAATCGATATATAAATTCAATTCCTTTATAAACATATTGGGCCTGTCAGTTCTTTCAATAACACTTTTCTTCCCGTAGATATGATCGGTCATTTCGAGCAAACTACTTGTTTTAGAGTAATACGCCAAATTGGGGCCAGGGCAGATAGAGACCCCGTCTCCTTCTACCTTGCGTTCCATATCGTGTACCTGCATTACGGTTGAGCTCAAACCAAGGCAAAGACATTCTTTTGCTGTTAGGTCTTTAAACTGTTTTTGAAATTGCGAATCAGATAGCTCCCCTACTTTCTTTTGGGTATTCAATTCTTTCATTCTCGCATCTTGGTATTTTCTTGATGCCGTACAAATGGTTTTCCCATTCTTCGTAGGTGTGAGTGCCAAGAACTTCTTAGGGCATGGGCTTCCTGGCCTACCACTTTTGAGCATTGCTTCCTTTTCTAAATATTTACTACTGTTCCTTATGTTGTTAAAAGGTATGCCCAAGGGCGAAGCATCGCTTAAGAACAAATCGTCTTCCTTAGCTAATTTGAGCTGCCCCAGTGTTTTTTCATCTACATTGGTCACTTCAGGCACCAATAAAAATGGAGACCCCCAACCTACTGAATCGATTTCGTAATGATCCACTAAAAATAGATGTTCCTCTGCCGTACCTACACCCCCTTGTGCCGTGATCTTTAAGTCCAATAATTTTTCAGGCACAACTCTATTTTTTTCTTTTAGAGCCTTGTTCAACATTTCACTGACTGTAGTAATGAGTGCTTCTTTGTTCACTTTGAACTCTTCAAGAATGGGCCCCATTAGGTAGCCATCAGTGGCAAAGGCGTGACCCCCGCAGTTTAAGCCCGATTCTACTCTGTATTCAGATACCCATATTCCTTTTTTTGCCAAAAACTTGCCTTGTATCAATGCTGAGCGGTAATCGCTAACTTTCAGTACAACCTTCTTTTTGATATGACCATCCTTATCCGGAAAAAAATCATCGAACTCTTCAATATAACTAAACAATCTCGGGTTCATACCTGCAGAAAAAACCATTGACGAACTTAGATTACTATTGGCAAAACCCCTCAAAGCGGCATGTGCATCATTATATTCTACCGATAGTGCTTCATTTTTTTTATAATTGACCTTATCTAACTTGGTCATGATATTCACATTGATATCGCCTAATGACAAATTACTCTTCAACCATTTTCTGATATCAGAAGTATCTGTGATCTTATCGGTAAAGGCCTTGAATTCTTGTTTTAACCTCGAAGTTTCAGGCAACAGATTAAAATATTTTACAATTTCATCCGAAGACTTAATGAGTTCATCGAGTTTTTTTTCAGCCAGATCTTTTATCAAATTCAAATATGAAGTAATTCTTTTTGCTCTGGAGTCCTCGGCCTTATCAGTGATTTCCTGATAGGGTAGCTTGAATTTATCGCTATACATTTTTCTTAATTTTTCAAGAAGAATGTCATCGGTTATAAAAATAACCGAATCTATACCATATTGCGCAACTTTTAAGGGCGTATCAACGGTAAAAGCAATTCCCATAACAGGAATGTGAAATGAATGTATATGTTTCATATTCTATAACGTATAGCTGAAAATAATTTAAGCCATCAAGATACAGGTATTAACAAATGCAAAATATGATAATTGTCAGGTTCTATAAATAACATTACTCTCAGACTAAAAGGCCGATTTTGGTACTTCATTTTCAAATCTAAATCTATTGCGATTTATAGCCTTACGAATAACAAACTTCATAAAAGTGATTATTCTCGATGAGATGTCAAAAAAATATGCCTCATCGGTTTCATTTTTATCCTGTATGCTAGAAATCTAAAATTATAATCTGGCATTTATGCCGAAATAACCATTATAATCAGGATAAAGAGGGCCAAAAAGACAAGTAATATTATTTTCCAAAAAATGTGTGCTTTTTTGAGTTCCATAAAGTTAAAAGCCACTAATAAA
>JASFYU010000050.1:0-17517 GCA_045046905.1 Flavobacteriaceae bacterium
TATCAAACTTAGTGCTGCTGAACTAATCCACAACCAAATTCCAATGTTTGATAGAAAGCCAAGAAAGCTAGACGCCCCACTTTGTTGGGCAGGATCCCTTAGTATTTCCATGATTTCAAAGCCTACAGATTTTAACCTAATAATTGAAAGGCTATAGAATATCAATGCAGGTATAACCACAATAAATATACAGTGAAATAGTTTTTTTGAATCTAATATTTGGTTCAAAATTATTTTTATTTCCTTAGTAGTAATCATATTTTTATTTTTAAATACCTAAGCTTATTGCTAGCTGTTTATCTCTTAGGTTTGTTTCATTATAGAAGTCTAAAAATACGTTTCTATAAAATTCCTTCCAAATTCTATTGCCCATTTTCGGTGTTCCTGCCTGTTTTCCTTATGAAGTGGTACTTACCTATATTTGATAATGCCCCATAAGCGAATAATGTTAGGGTAAGAGCGCACAGGAGAAGAAGTTTTTATAACTCCGAAGGCATTTGTTAGCTTTACTAAGGATGTTTCCAAGGCCAAAATGAAACTGGCGAAATACCCCCTATGGCTCTGCCTCGGTGATAGTCGGTTTCAAGAAAGTTTTATTATTACTCTAGTCATCTAATAATTATTAATTGCAAACCACTCAGTAGGGGTAAATATCTCGCTCTTTTAAAAACCATTATAAACCACCTAATAGGCTTATTTTCAACTAGAGCGTAGTACTTTTAAAGAAAATAGAGTTTGTACGCAGACTCACGCTACCAACTAGCAAAAAAAGAATAAAAGTTTTAAAAAATAAAACATCTATTACTTATGTACTTCAAAAAAATCATACATGAAAATATAAAAAGATTTATAAGCTTATTGCTATTATTATTTGTTGTAAATATTTCTTTTTCTCAAGAGAATACCGAAATAAAATGGTGGAACCCTGCCAATCATGAATTTCCTGTAATTGCTAGTCAAGCTTGGCCTAATGAAGTCAAATCTGTTTATCATCGACTTCCAGCGAGATCTGAAAAGGATATAAGGGGCGCTGTATGGGAATTGTCAAAGCAATCAGCAGGGTTGTCAATACGATTTTGGTCTAATGCAAATAGTATTCTTGTTAAATACAAAGTAAAAGGAAATGTTGGTATGGCGCATATGCCTTCAACAGGAGTAAGCGGATTAGATTTATACAGTAAATCCTATAATGGTGAATGGCTTCGTTGTTGGGGTTCCTACTCAATCGATACGGTAAGCAATTATAACTTTATAATTGATGAGGATGCTGAATCTTATAAAGAATATGGAAGAGAATATCAGTTGTTTTTACCACTTTATAATGAAGTTGCCACTATGGAAATTGGTATTAGTAGAGAATCATTTTTCAAAGTATTGCCTAATAGAAAAGAGAAGCCTATTGTAGCTTACGGGACCTCAATTTGTCAGGGAGCTTGTGCCTCTCGTCCTGGAATGGCCTGGACTAATATTTTAGAGCGAAAATTAGAAAGACCTATTATTAATCTTGGTTTTTCAGGTAATGGAAAATTAGAGCCTGAATTGATTGATTTAATGACTGAAATTGATGCGAAAATGTACATTTTGGATTGCCTACCAAATTTAAAACCATTTAAAGATGACACCTATCAACTAACTTTAAATGCTGTGAAGAAATTAAAAGAAAAAAGACCTAATGTTCCTGTGATTCTGACTGCTCATATTGGCTATGCAGATGCATTAACCAATAAAAAAGGCAAAACTAAATACCGATTTCTTAATACAGCCTTAGACAGTGCTTTTTATAAGCTAAAATCAGAAGGCTATACAAATGTTTTTCTATTACAAAAAGAGGATTTAGGGTTTAATTTTGATATGTATGTAGATAAAATTCACCCTAATGATTATGGGATGGTACAGTACGCAAATGCGTATGAAGGGTTAATAAGAAAAATAGTAAAGGAACCCATAGGAAATTTATCTACAACCATTCCTGTAACTCAAAGTAGAGACATCGCTGTTTATAGATGGGAAGATAGGCACCAAGAAATACTTAAATTGAACAAAGTTGATTCGCCAAAAATTTGCCTTTTCGGAAATTCGATAGTTAACTTTTGGGGAGGAGAACCAACATCATTGATTAACAACGGGCAAGATTCATGGGAGAGCATAATGAAACCCATGGGGGTTCGAAACTTTGGATTTGGTTGGGATCGAATAGAAAATGTTCTTTGGAGGATTCAACATGATGAGCTTGATGGTTTTGAAGCTGAAAAAATTGTTTTAATGATTGGAACAAATAACTTACTTATTAATAGTGAAAATGAAATAATCAAAGGATTAGAAGCGTTAATAAAAGCTGTTAAAATTCGCCAGCCTAAAAGCAGTATTCTAATGATAGGAATATTGCCAAGAAAAGGGAAAGAAAAACTAGTTGAGAAGTTAAATTTAAAAATAGCACAATTAACTGATTTGAAGGCTATTAATTTTGGCAATATTGGCAGCCAATTATTGCTTAAAGATGGAACAATAGATAAATCCTTATTTACAGATGGATTACACCCCAATCGTAAAGGCTATATGATTATAGTAAAAAAATTGCAGCGAATTCTTGAAGATAAATAATAAAAATATGAAGAGCCAGATTGGTGACAATGTCTAAAAATAATAGCCGAAATTATAGTAAATTCAAGAATTATTGGCGCTTCAACTTCATCGCAAATTGAAAGATTTGAGTTCGGCAGTCGGCTACTATGCTTACACCAAACGTTAGCTTTAATCAAAAAGAATTCCCCTAGGCTCTGCCTCCGGGTTTCCAATTTACCTCTTCTTGGGAGAGCCTGCCTACCGCAGGCAGGGTTGGAACTTCCTTTTTGCAGTTCCGGGTGAGGTAAAGTACCAAATTTCGGTTTTTGGCCCTAAAGCCAATATGAAACTAGCGAAATACCCCTATGACTCTGCCTCGGGGATAGTAGGTTTTAAGAAATTTTTTAGTTACGAAGACGAGTTTTTTGGTAGTAAAGGCAAGGTTTAGATATCCTTGTTAGATCTCTTTTATACCATCATTTGCGCCTACTTTCAATATAAAAATTAGGGTCTACTTTAAAAGATGATGGATCGCCAGGCATACCCTCCGTTTTCCATTCCGAACTGGGGTATAGCCAATAAGATTTCTTATCTACAAAAACCCGTAAAGGCATATCAAAGCCCTCAACACTAGATATATAGCGATAATTGATGTTGTTCTCCCATAGGCGGTATTCAAAAATGGGTAACTCGACTTTTCGAAGGTATTGGTCAAAGAAAGCAGAAAGATCCTTTCCTGATTGTTCACTGATATAATTTTCTATCTGGGCCGTAGTTACGGTCTGGTGATAAAATTCTGTATTCATTCCCCTGAGTATTTGTCGCCACTTTTCATCATCATCGATCAGTTGCCGTAGGGTATGCAAGATGTTCGCCCCCTTATAGTAGATATCTCTACCGGTCTCGTTTGCATTGTACCGGCCAATTACCGGTTCTTTGTTCGCGATTAGTTTTCGAGTACCGATAACATATTCCGAAGCGGCTTCTTTACCGAACCAATAGTCTAAAAATATATTCTCTGAATAAGCGGTAAAGCCCTCATGTAGCCACATATCGGCAGTATCACGATTGGTGATATTATTGGCGAACCATTCATGACCCGATTCGTGAATGATGATAAAATCGAATTTTAAGCCCCAACCTGTTTCTGAAAGGTCTCTGCCCAAATACCCCATTTGATATTTATTGCCATAGGTGACTGAACTTTGGTGTTCCATACCCAAATACGGTACTTCGACCAGTTTATACCCATCTTTATAAAAGGGATAGGGCCCAAACCAGTGTTCAAAAGCCTTCATCATTTTTGTGGCATCGACAAATTGGCCTCTAGCCTTTTCCAAATTTTCGGGCAGTACATAATAATCCATGGTCAGCGGGCCGTTTTCACCAGCGTAGGTTTTGCCGAAATGCACATAATCGGCAATATTCACATTGACTCCGTAGTTACTAATCGGACTGGCAACAAACCAATGAAAGGTCTTGGTGGTGGCATTCTCCTCTATGCTTCGGAGGCGCCCGTTCGATACATCCATCAAATGCTTAGGTATAGTAACACTGATGGCCATACTATCGACCTCGTCATACATATGGTCTTTATTGGGCCACCAGACACTGGCTCCGAGACCCTGGCAAGAGGTGGCGATAAAATGTTTTCCGCTACTATCCTTCTCCCAAGTGAACCCACCGTCCCAGGGCGCCCGTACGGCTTCTTTAGGATGCCCGGAATACTGGACAATGATTTCATTGAAATCTCCTTTTTTCTGCGGTTTTTGAAGCTGTACAAAATGTGCGTTGATATTTGATTTTACTTCGAGCTCCTGACCGTCTTGTGTTACTTTCTCTATTTTCATCGGGGGTTGCAGATCAATCTGAAGCACTTGTTTTTCTTTCAGCACCTTGTATCGGATGAGGTTGCTGCCTGAAATGAATCTCTCATCGGGTTTTACCTCAATATCTAAATGATAGTAGCTGAGATCCCACCATTCACGCTCGGGGGTGATACTGCCCCTTAAAATTTGTTGTTCCGTTAGTTCTTGAGAGCACCCCAGAATAGAGGTCAGCATAAGAGCCGTTATTAAAATATGTTTATGATTCATAGGTATTGGTTGTTGAAAAAATCTCTTGTAGTTTAAATCTTATCGTATTATTTTATTCGGAAAAACAACGGGACTCTCGAAACCATTTTCTCCTACGGAGGCAACGCCAAAAAAGAAATTATCGATAACCACCCCCTTCAGAGTATATTCGGTACGATTACCAACAGAAAGACTGTGATCCCAGACTGGTGAAGTGGTATCTCGCCAATAGATTTTGTAAGCCCTTGCACCAGGCACCTTGTTCCACTGCAATTTTACTGAAGGTGCTACAATACCTCCTATTTTAACCTCTTTTGGTGCAGGTGGTGCCCAGGCGATTGAAGCCAGGGTTATGGCGTTTACGGCGGTAATTTTTTTGGCATAATCAAAATTCACATGCTGTAGTTTATCACCATAATCAATGCCGTTTTCTGAACGGAGGTCTTGATGCTGTTGGGTATAGTTTTCATGAGCCTCCATAATACGAATACCCGCAAAACCGGCATCGTTAAACGGTCGGTGGTGTCCGCCACGGCCAAAACGGTCTAATCGATAAATCAACATAGGATTCATTTCAGGCATATAGGTCTTGGTCGTTTTATGTACATAGCGTGCGAGCTGCCGAGATATACCATCGACTTCACCGCCGTAGAAACGCCGGGCATTCCTTTCTTTTTTGGTTTCGGTAGGGGGTACGGGTTCTGAGAATATCCTAAAATCGGTATTGCTTATAATGCCGTCTACGCCAGTAATATTGCCAATCATATCATTGTTTAGAATACCAATAATTTCCCAACTATTCTCCTTGGCATAGTTGGCAAGCCCTTTGCCGCCGTACAAACCCTGTTCCTCGCCAGATAAGCCTACATAGAGTATACTGTTCTCGAAAGTGTATTTAGAAAGCACCCTTGCAGCTTCGAGTGTTCCCGTCATACCACTGGCATTATCATTGGCCCCAGGAGAATCGGAGGTGAAGTTATTGGGGTCACTGACCCTTGAATCAATATCACCGCTCATGATAATATAGCGATTTGGGTAGGTGCTGCCTTTTTGAACGGCGAGTACATTTACGATCCACACATCATGAACGATCCGTTGGTTATCTCCTTTTTTGACCAGGTCTTTTTGGTAGAATACATTCAAACAATTGTTACAGTCTGTAGCTATTCTTTCGAATTCACGTTTTATCCACCTTCGGGCGGCTCCAATGCCACGGGTCAGAGAAACGGTATCACTCAGCGTATGTCGTGTGCCAAAATGAGTCAAGGTAGTTATATCCTCTTTTATCCGCTCTGCGGAAACGGCAGCTATGATATCATAGATGCGGGCATCGGTCTGAGAAAAACAAAAGCTTGCGCACAATAGAAATAGGAGTATAGGTGACTTTTTCATTGTGTAATATTTTAGGCATTAGCTATCGAAACTAGAAGTACAGTGATGGTGAAAGTAAAGACAGCATAGCCCAATGCCTTTATTCTACAGATAGAATGAATAAATTTCATCTGATGAAGTTACCGAACAAATGTAAGGTATGCAACTATGCCCTTATCGATTTTAGGGATGCTAGCTGCACTAAAGATATTGACTTTTTTGGTTAGAAGATATTTACATTTTTGCAACTCTAAGTACTCGGGTATGGCAATCTGATTGTAATGACCGACTGCCACACTGTACTAAAAAAGTGAAACTCGTAGCCAACCAATATCAAACACGCCATATAATATTGGTGGCTCTTTATCTCGGACTCTGGTTATTTCACTTGTACAAATGATTGTAGAAGTTCACGTACTTTTTTAATATTTTCAACATAGTACTTGGCCGAGGTCTTTTGTCTTCCTACTTTGACAGTTACCGTACGCTCAGGCAATTCCTGAAACATAAACTCATCCGTCCAGTCGTCACCGATAGCAAAGACAAAATCATAGGTGTCTTCGCCCAAAACGCGAACCGTCGCACGCCCTTTGTTGACATTGCTGCTCTTAATTTCCATAACCTTATTGCCGTTCAGTACGCTGAGGTCGTCATTGGCTATTAAACTGGTCAATACGGTATTCAGTTCTGTGGCCCTTAGATTTCCAAAATCGGGGTCGGTCTTACGGTAATGCCATGCGAGAGAATAGTTTTTTTCCTCGATAAAACTTCCGGGAGTTCGATCTACAAAAGATTCCAAGACAGGGCGAATTTTCTCCATCCAATCGTTCTTGACATTTTCTAACATCCGAAATTTTTCGCCGTCTTGAGAGATCCATACCCCATGCTCTACAATCATATTGTATTTTTTTGGTATGAACCAGCGGGTAAACGTATCCTTGTCGCGACCACTGACCAAATACAGTACGGTGTTTTCCTGTTTGCTTAAGGCATCTAAGAGCTCGTAGAGTTCGGCATCGGGCCCTGCTTTTTGGGGATCGTTATGAAAGCCTGTCAGGGTCCCGTCATAATCTAAGAATAGCAGTCTTTTAGTAGCTTTTGAATAGTCCTCTAGAATTGTATTCAAGCGATTATCGGTTAACCTTTTAGAAACCTTTGCCGCATCACGATCTTTTTGGGCTTTAAGTGAATTCATAAAACTATTCGCCCATTTCTCTACATTATAGCGCTCCAAACGTTTTTGAAGCTGTGTATTCCTTGCTTGTTGTTCTTCTTTGGGCATATTGAGGGCCTCATAAAGGGTATCGGCAATCTGCTCGAAATTATTGGGGTTAATCAAGAGCGACTCGTTCATTTCATTGGCAGAACCTGCCATTTCACTTAAAATCAAAACCCCTGTTTTATCAGTACGTGTAGCGATATATTCCTTGGCGACAAGGTTCATGCCATCGCGCAAAGGGGTCAGCCAGGCAATATCACTCGAGGTATATAAGTCGATAAGGTTTTCAAAGGGCATGGAGCGATAAAAATACCAAATGGGTGTCCAACTAACAGTCGAAAATTCTCCGTTGATACGGCCTACCAACTCATCGACCTCTTTCTTTAATAACTGGTATTGCGGAACGTTGGAACGAGAGGGGACGGCCAAGACAATCAACCGCACCTTCTCTTTGTATTGCGGATATTTGTTCAGAAAATATTCAAAGGCATTTAGGCGCTTGGCAATGCCCTTTGAATAATCTAAACGGTCGATAGAGAGAATGAATCTGGCCTCTGGGTCTGATTTTTTATGGGCTCCGAGGCGTTGTTGTAGTTCTGATTGTTGATTAGCAGGTCTTTGATAATGTTCTTTGGCAGCCTCACTGAATTTTTTATAATCAATGCCCATCGGAAAGGGATCGACTTTGATGATCCTATTATCTTGATAAATATCGTTAAAGCTTACTTCTAATCCTAAAAGTCTACGTACCGAGCTTAAAAAATGGCGCTCGTAGTCATAGGTGTGAAAACCAATAAGGTCAGAGCCTAGAAGTCCTTCCAATATTTCTTCACGCCAAGGTAGGGTTCTAAAAATCTCATAGGAAGGAAAGGGGATATGAAGAAAGAAGCCAATCGAGATATTGGGTCGCTTCTCCCTAATCAGTTGAGGTACCAACATAAGTTGGTAGTCATGCACCCATATAATATCATCATCACTCGCCTTTTCCAAGATGGCATCGGCAAATTTTTGATTCACGGCCTTATAGGTATTCCAACTATCTAATTCAAATTCGGAATATTCTAAAAAGTAATGAAAAAGGGGCCATATGGTTCGGTTACTAAACCCATAATAAAATCCGTCGACTTCATCGGCGGTCAATTCGACTTTAGAACACCCATGTTCCGCAAGGGCCTTGTCGATATCTTTAGAGAGCTTCTCAGGAATCTCCTCATCGGTCAGTCCGCTCCATCCGATCCAAAGACTATCACCTCCGGAGTGAACCGATTTCATGCCCGTTGCCAAGCCCCCAACACTTGGTACTGCGGTAATGGTTTCGTTGCTAATTTGCAATTGTACAGGTAGTCTATTTGAGATTATGATAGTTTTGCCCATGATTTGGTTTTTTTGCCGATGTTTTGATTTCAATGTCTATAAATTTCGACAAATTGCAGCGTAAAAACAATTGTAAGGAACAATTGTACTGATATTTTTATGGAATGGATAATTTAGACTACGGAATAATAGGGAATTGTAGAAGTGCTGCATTGATATCTAAGACGGGATCTCTTGATTGGTGTTGTTTGCCTGAATTTGACTCGTCATCAGTCTTTGCAAAATTACTCGACGATAGGATCGGAGGCAGCTTTGAGATACATGTTGATGCAGATTATAAGATTGAGCAACATTATAAGAAGCATACAGCAGTTCTAATCACGCATTTCTCAAATGGTGAAGATTCTTTTGAGATTAAAGACTTTATGCCGCGTTATCGCAAAGAGGGCGGAGGTTATAATTCGCCACCCGAAGTGGTTCGTTATTTTAAACATATGTCTGGCAAGCCTAAATTCAAGGTATTATACGACCCTAAACTGGAGTATGCCTTAGGAGAGACAAAGACATACGTAAAAAAGAACTTTGTGGTAAGCCTGACCCATGGTGAGAAATTCGACACCTTCTTTCTGTATACTTCGTTCAACAAAAACGCGGTTTTAGAAGGCCGTGAGATAGAATTGACCGATGACGGTTATTTTTTATTGGGCTATAATGAGAAAATATTTCAACCCACCGTTCGTAAAATGTATACCGAGTTAGAGCGTACCAAGGTGTATTGGTTGAATTGGAGCAGCAAAACGCCCACATATAAAAAATATGATGCAGAAATAAGCCGAAGTGCCATTACTTTAAAGCTGTTGAGTTATGATAAAACCGGTGCTGTTTTGGCCGCCGCAACTACCTCATTGCCAGAAACCATTGGTGAGGTACGTAATTGGGATTACCGCTTTTGTTGGATCCGTGATGCCTCAATGGTCATAAAAGTTATGGGGGATCTTGGGCATAAGAATGTTGCTCGAAGGTACTTACAGTTTATAGTAGACCTTATTCCTGATAAAGACGAGAAGCTGCAGATTATGTATGGCATCAATCGTGAAAAAAAACTGACTGAGCAGACCTTGGAGCATTTGAGCGGTTATAAGGGATCAAAACCTGTTCGGGTAGGCAATGCCGCCTACAAGCAAAAACAAAATGATATCTATGGTATTTTGATGGATGTTATTTATGAACAGCTCGCAAAATATTCAACCGATATTGAAAATGGCGAAGAGTTGTGGGGTATTACTAAGGGTATTGTTTGGATTGTTTCAAATCACTGGAAGGAAGCAGATAAGGGTATATGGGAGTTTAGGGCCGAAGATCGCCATTTTACCTTTTCGAAAGTATTATGCTGGGTCGCTATTGATCGTGCTATTAAAGTAGCCCGAATTCTACGTAAGACCAGAAAACTGGAAAAATGGACGCAGCTAGAGCAAGAAATTAAACGTGATATTCATGAGAATGCATGGAACGCCAAGGTGAACGCCTTTACGCAGTCCTATGGGTCCAATGATCTCGATGCCTCGGTCTTGCTGATGGAATCGTACGGGTTTATTAATGCACGAGACCCAAAATTCGTGAGTACTGTAAAAGCTATTGAGGAAAATTTAAGTAATGATGGCTTGTTGTACCGCTATAAGAACGAAGATGATTTTGGGCTGCCCTCATCCTCTTTCACCATTTGTACTTTTTGGTTTATCAACAGTTTGTTTAAGATAGGGGAAGAAGAAAAGGCAAGGGCGCATTTTGATCGATTATTAAGCTATAGTAATCATTTAGGTCTTTTTAGCGAAGACATTGATTTTAAGACAAAAAGACTATTAGGTAATTTTCCGCAAGCCTATTCGCATTTGGCCTTGATTGAGTGTGCCATCAATTTTTCTAGGAAAGAAAGTGAAGATCAGGTATTGGAATCAATGCGAGAATAACACCAATTTAGCTATCGATTAATCCCTCATTGAGGGTTTAATTCCCCGAGGCTTGCCTCTAAATGAAAAATGTTTTTTCGGAAGCATACCTTGTACCCTTGGGTCGAGGTTGTTGAGTAGTGGCAATAAAAAACCCGTCCACCAACTGGTGAACGGGTTTCCTTTAGGTCTAATGACAAAACAAAAGCTCTAAATTGAATTAGTCAAAGGTATACCCATTGTCGGCTGCTACCTTATCGGCAATTTGTATGCGTAAAGCTGCAACATTAGGGTTATTGGTATATTTTGTAAAACGTTTTAGCCCCATAAGCATCATACGCTGTTCGTCACCTTCGGCAAATGAGATTATGGCTTCTTTTCCTTTTTGAATGATAGTTTCGGTAGCATTGTACAGGTACAATTGTGACATCGCTATTTGAACGGCTTGTTTCTCTTCTCCAAATCGTTTGGCATTTTTCTCGGTCCTGAGTAGGGTAGATTCTGCCATATATATTTCAATCATTATATCAGCGGCTGCCAACATCAGTTGCTGATGTTTTTCCAATTCGGGGCCAAATTTCTGAATGGCACTACCGGCAACCATTAGGAATACCTTTTTTAAGCGTGCTACCAAATCTTTTTCTTCGGCAAATAGCGCAGAGAAATCAGGGGCGTCAAAGGAGGGGATTCCCATTAATTCTTCTCCGACCGCTGTTGCAGGGCCTAATAGATCTACATGGCCTTTCATTGCTTTTTTTACCAACATACCAACGGCCAGCATACGGTTGATTTCATTAGTGCCTTCATAAATACGTGAAATTCGGGCATCACGCCAAGCCTTTTCCATCGGGGCATCTGCACTAAAGCCCATGCCGCCGAAAATTTGTATGCCTTCATCGGCAGTGTGCTGCAAATCCTCAGAAACGGCCACCTTTAGAATAGAACATTCAATAGCATATTC
The DNA here is from genome assembly GCA_045046905.1 of Flavobacteriaceae bacterium. Taxonomy (GTDB): domain Bacteria; phylum Bacteroidota; class Bacteroidia; order Flavobacteriales; family Flavobacteriaceae; genus JASFYU01. The sequence goes on from JASFYU010000050.1 coordinate 11,449, forward strand.
CTCAACGCCTTTCAACTCAGCTTCTTGATGTGAATTACCTTCTGATTCTCGAATGGTGATCCTGTCTTCTATGTTTTTAGCGGCGCGATAACTAGCAGCCTCACCAGCATAGGTATTGGTGGCAATAGTAGCGATTTTTGCTTTGATGGCACCAAAACTCATGATAGGCACTTTGAACTGAATTCTTTCATTTGCGTATTTAACAGCCGCCCCAATAACCCTTCTTTGGCCATCTAAACAGGCGGCAGCCAATTTAATACGTCCAATATTCAAGGCATTTATAGCAATTTTAAATCCATTTCCTCTTTCTGATAGCATATTCTCTACAGGAACTTTGGTATTGCTAAAGAACACTTGACGGGTAGAGGAGGAGTGGATTCCTAGTTTGTTTTCCTCTTCACCCATGGTGATTCCGTTACTGGAGTCATTTTCTACTATGAATCCGGTAATATTCTTATCATCGCCTATTCTGGCAAATACAATGAACACATTACAGAAGCCGGCATTGGAAATCCACATTTTTTGACCAGAAATCAAATAGTGTTTTCCGTCATCGGATAATACGGCTTTTGTTTTTCCTGAATTAGCATCAGAACCCGCTCCAGGCTCTGTTAGGCAATACGCTCCGAACCATTCACCTGTAGCCAATTTGGGGCCATATTTTTTCTTTTGTTCTTCGGTGCCGTACAGAATAATCGGCATGGTGCCAATACCTGTGTGTGCCCCAAAGGCGGTGCTAAAAGACCCTGTTGCCCCTGAAATATAATCACAGACCAACATGGTAGATACAAAACCCATTCCCATACCGCCGTACGCTTGAGGAACGGCAATACCCAATAAACCCAATTCACCTGCCTTACGCATGGTTTCCTCGGTAAAGGCATAGTCTTTCTTTTCAAACTTTTCCCAATGTGCCCAAAGTTCGCGATCTACGAATTCTTTGGTGCTATCACGCATCATTTTTTGCTCTTCAGATAAATCTTCCAAAGTAAAAATGTCTTCGCACTTGGTTTCTTTTACTAGAAATTGGCCTCCTCGTAGTATGTCGTTGCTCATAACGGTTGTTTAAGATTGGAATCAAGAGCCAAGAACCAAGACTTTTAAACAGAAAGACTTGATTTGAATCTAGATATCATTTTTTGTAACTCCTTTATTTTTAATTCGGTAAACTTTTCTTCAGGAATATACCCCTCATTAAAAGTTATTATAAGTTGCGTTTCCCAGTCAAAGGAAGAGCCTAAACTAGGTTCCAAGTAATTGTTAAAATATGTGTTCGTGCTTTTACTTGATCCTTCTACACTATGGGAGAGCATTGAAACAGCACATTGATTCATCTGACTTGTTAACCCATATTTTTCATAATCAGAAAACTATTTTGTCATCGAATATGATTTAGAAACTAAGTCCATGTTATTTTTCGGATGTTTAATTTTTTGAAATTATGCATTTGTAAAATATTGTTTCCAAACCGTCTTGTTTCCAAGCTCTTAAATCTTTTTTTTCTAGTTTAAGAACTCATAAATACCCGCAGCACCTTGCCCGGTACCTACGCACATGGTTACCATACCGTATTTTCCTTGCATATTTCGCTTGCGCATTTCATCGAACAACTGTACCGATAATTTTGCTCCAGTACATCCTAAAGGGTGCCCCAAGGCAATGGCACCTCCATTAACGTTTACAATCTCTTTGTTTAGGTCTAATTCTCTGATTACAGCTAGAGACTGTGACGCAAAGGCTTCATTCAATTCGATGAGTTCAATATCTTCTTGTTTTAACCCTGCTTGTTTCAGTGCTTTCGGAATCGCTTTTACGGGTCCGATACCCATAATCCTTGGTTCTACCCCGGCAGCGGCATAATTGACCAATCTGGCAATAGGTTCTAGATTCAATTCTTTAACCATTTCTTCGCTCATGACCATTACAAATGCCGCACCGTCACTCATTTGTGAGGAATTACCAGCAGTAACACTTCCGCCTGCAGCAAAAACTGCCCGTAGTTTATTTAGGACCTCTATTGAAGTTCCTTTTCTTGGCCCCTCATCTTTGGTTACTGTATATGTTTTTGTCGCTTTTTTTCCATTGGCATCAACATAGATCTGTTCTACTTTGATGGGTACTATCTGGTCTTGAAAACGGTCTTCGGCCTGAGCTCTCAATGCTTTCATATGCGAATTATAAGCAAACTCATCTTGGTCTTCTCTCGATACCTTGAACTGATTTGCTACGGCTTCGGCGGTATTACCCATGCCCCAGTAGTAGTCTTCATGGCCTGATTTTGCCAGATCATAGTTTAACTCAGTTTTATACCCTGTCATGGGCACGGAGCTCATGCTTTCAGCACCTCCGGCAATGATACAATCGGCCATTCCTGATTGAATTTTAGCCGTTGCAATGCCAATAGTCTCAACACCCGATGAGCAAAATCGATTTACGGTTACCCCAGGAACGTCAACAATATCTAGACCCATTAGTGAAATTAGACGAGCCATATTCAGCCCTTGAGCTCCTTCAGGCATAGCATTGCCAACAATGACATCATCAATACGTTTCTTGTCTAGTTGCGGCAATTCTTTCATCATGAATTGAATGGTTTCAGCGGCCAGTTCGTCAGTTCGCTTAAAACGAAATACTCCTTTGGGTGCTTTGCCAACTGCTGTTCGATATGCTTTTACTATGTATGCTGTTCTCATGTACTAGATTTTAGATGTTAGACGTGAGATATTAGATGTATGATATTTCACTTCGTAAATTTTTTAATTAAGGAATAATTGTTTTTTTGAACCTCTACTAATTGGTCTATTATTGGTGAAACTTCCTCATTTGAAACTAAATCAAGCCTGTTGGATAAAAGTAATTGAGAGTGCAATTCATTTGCTGATCCACTTGAGATTCCTAAGAAATGCCTGAACTCTTTATTGCTATTTCTTCCTGCTCCTTCAGCTATATTAGAGGGAACAGAAATCGCACTTCTTCTTATTTGACTAGTCAATCCGTATTTTTCTTCCTTTGGAAATTTCGCCGAAAGGCGATAAACATCCACGGTCACTTTCATGGCCTTTTTCCAAATAATCAATTCTTGAAAGTTGTGCATAGTTTCAAATACTTAGGTCTAAAATCTCACATCTCTTGTCTTAAATCTAATTACGTAAAGGCTTCCCTGTTTTTAACATATGCTGAATTCTCTCCAAAGTTTTGCGTTCGGTACACAGTGATAGGAATGCTTCACGTTCCAAATCCAATAAATATTGTTCTGATACGAAAGTGGGTTCTGATAAATCGCCACCGGCCATTACATACGCTAGTTTATTAGCGATTTTATGGTCGTGCTCACTTATATAGTGGCTTGCCTCCATAGCATCGGTTCCTACCAAAAACATTCCTAAGGCTTGTTTGCCCAGTACTTTTACATCTTTTCTTTTAACAGGCTGTGTGTAACCAGCTTCGGCCATTAATTTTGCGTGTGCTTTGGCAGTTGCAATTTGCCGGTCTTTATTTACAACTACAATATCTTTTCCTTTTTGAAGAACGCCCATATCAAAGGCTTCATAGGCAGAGGTAGCTACTTTTGCCATGCCAATGGTCAAGAAATATTCTTGAAGTACATTTAACTCCACATCATTTTTTCGAAAAGTATCAGAGGCCCGTAGTGCAAATTCTTTAGAACCGCCACCCCCTGGAATTACTCCGACGCCAAATTCTACCAAGCCAATATAAGTTTCGGCTGCGGCAACCACCTTATCGGCGTGTAGCGATAATTCACAACCTCCGCCTAGGCACATACCATGTGGTGCAGAAACAGTGGGTATTGAGGAGTAACGCATACGCATCATGGTATCTTGGAACATTTTGATGGCCATGTTGAGTTCATCATACTCTTGCTCAACGGCCATCATGAATATCATACCAATATTGGCGCCTACTGAAAAGTTCGGGGCTTGATTACCCACGACCAATCCTTGAAAGTCTTTTTCAGCAATATCAAAGGCTTTGTTCAAGCCCGCCAAAACATCGCCTCCAATCGTATTCATTTTAGATTGGAATTCAACATTCAGGATGCCATCACCCAAATCCTCTACCACTACACCGCTATTTTTGAATACTTCTTTTGATTTTCGAATATTGTTCAAAATGATAAAGGCATCCTGTCCTGGAACCTTTTCCATTGATTTTTTCGGAATGTCATAGAAATAGGTCGCTCCGTTTTTAATGGAATAGAACGATTTATTTTCTGAGGCAATCAGAGCGACAACCCAAGGAGCAACTTCTTGCCCTACAGCCTTCACAAATTCGACGCCTTTTTCTAAGCCAATGGCATCCCAAATTTGGAAAGGCCCATGTTCCCAGCCAAAACCGGCTTTCATGGCATCATCGATTTTATAAAGGTCATCTGTGATTTCAGGAATGCGTTGCGATACATAGGCGAACAGATGGCCAAAACTTTTGCAATAGAACTCGCCCGCTTTATCCTTTCCGCCTACCAATACAGAAAAACGGTCAACGACCTTATCAATGGTCTTGGTCAACTCTAGGGTAGCGAACTTGGCACTTTTCTTGGAACGATAGTCCATCGTATTCAAATCCAAGGTCAAGATTTCGCTCTTACCGTCTTTCCCTTTTATCTTTTTATAGAAACCTTGCCGTGTTTTGCTACCCAACCATTTGTTTTCCATCATGGTATCGATGAAATCTGGCAGTTTGAATAGTTCGTGGCGTTCGTCTTCTTTGCAGTTTTCATAAATACCATTGGCTACATGTACCAAAGTATCGAGCCCTACCACGTCTACGGTTCTAAATGTGGCGGATTTTGGGCGACCAATAACAGGGCCTGTTAATTTATCGACTTCCTCTACGGTCATGTTCATATCTTTCACCATATGAAATAAGCTCTGAATACTAAAAATACCGATTCGGTTGCCAATAAATGCCGGAGTATCTTTGGCTATAACTGAAGTCTTACCTAAGAATTGTTCACCATAACCGTTCAAGAAATCTAAAACCTCGGAAGAAGTCTTAGGTCCAGGAATAATTTCAAAAAGTTTTAAATAACGAGCGGGATTGAAAAAGTGCGTGCCACAGAAATGTTCTTGAAAATCGTCACTTCGGCCCTCACTCATGAATTTTATTGGAATACCAGAAGTATTTGATGTAATCAGGGTACCCGGAGTCCTATGTTTTTCGAGATTTTCGAAAACCATTTTTTTAATGTCCAATCGCTCAACGACCACTTCGATGATCCAATCTACTTTTGATACTTTAGCGATATCGTCCTCTAAATTTCCCGTAGTGATGCGCTGTGCAAATTTCTGATGGTAAATAGGAGAGGGCTTTGATTTTAAGGCTGCTACCAGTGAATGATTGACCAATCGGTTACGTACTACTTTATCTTCTAAGCTTAGGCCTTTGGCTTTTTCCTTGTCATTGAGTTCTCTAGGAACAATATCTAAAAGTAATACTTCGACTCCGATATTTGCGAAATGGCATGCGATACCGCTGCCCATAATTCCTGAGCCAATTACCGCTACCTTTTTAATGTGCTTGTTCATGTATTAATAGCTGTATTAGTTGTTTGTTGAATTTTTAATGTATGTTTTTTTTTCGGAAATCAATTGATTGATGGTCTCCATGACCTCGAAAAAATTATCTAGTTTCTCTGGTGGAACCGTTGTTTTTACCAAGTCATTAAAATGGAGTACGGCACCTTTAGAATCATTCCTTTTTTCAAGCCCAAAATCGGTCAAATGTATCAAAACACCCCTTCCGTCATTGGGATTTGGTTTGCGCTCTACAAGGCCTTTTTCTTCCATTCTTTTTAAAATACGTGACAAACTTGTGGCTTCCATGCCCATTTTAGGCCCTAAAGCGGTCGATGGGGTTCCTGTCTTGGGATCAATGCTCAATAGGGTAAAGCCCACTGCCATAGTTGAACCAAAATCTTTTGCTTGTTCATTATACATTCTAGCCACGGCCTGCCAAGTCGCTCGCAGAACATAGTCTATAGTAATCTCCTTCATAGTGGTTTTAGTTGGCTCCTCAAAGATATAAAATTTTTATTATGCATGCATAATA
>JASFYU010000051.1:0-7912 GCA_045046905.1 Flavobacteriaceae bacterium
TATTCTTTCCAAGAAAAGAAACCAAGTATTAAATTTGATGTAGAAAAAAACAATCAATTGGCTTTATTCATTTAAATCCTTAGGTCGAACTCAGGTTATTAGTACCCGCACGGTCATAGGAGGTTCTTTTGGAGGTCAGCGCTATCTGAACAGTGCCACGCTTAGGTTGCGGTCGGGTGATAAGTTTAATGCGGCATTTATTTATCAGCACAACAAGGTGAATCTTCCTGTGGGTGATTTTTCGGCCAATGTTTTTATTAGTCAACTATCCTATTCCTTTAAGCCAAACATATATATACAGAGCTTGGTCCAGAACAATACGGTAAACAAGCTATGGGCTTTTAATCTAAGGTTCGGATGGTTGCAACAGGCAAATACAGGGCTATTTGTTGTATACAATCATACTCTTCAAGATGATAACCCCTTAAATAATAGTTTTATTATCAAGTATACCCGAATATTCGATTTGGTGAAGTAATCAGCACTTTTGATCCCCCATTGAGGGTTTATCCGACCAGTGGGCTCAACCTGCCTGTACTGGGTTATTGACTTATACCCCGAATTGTTGCAGGTGATGGTTCAAATGTTTGTAGAACAGGGTATTCCATTCTTTTTCGGTCAAAGGGCCGAAAGCATGCGACTCTTTGTTGTGAAAATGTGTAGCACCCAATTGTTGTGTCTTTTCCATATGGGCGATCAATCTATTTTTCTCCGATTCAAAATCCCTTTGGTCTTTGATGATGAACATGGGTGAAGTACGGCTGTTCTTTTTGTAGGGTTTTGGTCCTACGACAATGTTTTTGGCGAACAATTTGATCATAAACTTTTGAAATCCCTTTGGTTTTGGGTGTTTGTCCTCGTATACCAATTCGTAAGCCACATTACAATGAGCCATCATTTGTGAAACGTTCATCTTGCCCCAAAGGTTTTGGATTTTAGGAGTCAAGGCATTAATTCGGCCGATAACTACTTGGGTGTCGGTTGCGTCAAATATGTTTTTCATAGTTTTCATTTTCTAGAGTTATTCTCACCAGTGGGTTTAATTCCCTACCGAGTATTCGGAACCGTATCGAAATGATTGTGGAGTACCCTATTATCCATTGTAATATAGTGAAATTACGCAACAATGGCTTGGCATCGACCAAGCTGTTTTCTTCGATTATTGTTTCTGGGGAAGATCGTAATCGCGGTCATTTTTGTATTTTAATAAATTCATTGGCAAACCTTTTTCCGATACTCCTTTGACTTTCCGAATCAAAATGTACTTTATCTCCTTTGTCTTTGAGGTCCGATGTATGAATAACCGTTACCTCGGCATCGGTTGAAGCGTACGATTTAATCTGCGCATTTATTTTCGACCAATTTGCATTCGTGGAATAAGGCCCAAGTTCACCGATTAAAATTGGTAATTTTTCGTCAGCGACTATTTGCCTGAACGCACCGACTAATTTTGACAATCTTTTATGGTACAATGTAATGTTCTCAGGGTTTGCATCACTTTCACCCTGATGCCATAATATTCCTTTAATTACGCCATGTTTTTTTCCGATGGCTACTTTTTCCTTGAAATTTGTTAAAAGTTGTACGTTTCTGTATATCGAGTCACCTAACCATTGTGAAATTGAACTACCACCAACAGCGGTTGGAAGTAGTAAAACTGAAATACTATCAGGAATTTTCTGGGTCAAGGTCTTGGCGAATGAAAGACCACAATCTAAGCCGGTCAATGCGGGTTCATAAAAATGAAGGGGTTCTTTGGCAAGGGTAATTACACCCTTCCTGTTGATTGTGAAAATTCTTTCATTGGGGACGGTATCCTGGGGTTCTACAAAACCCCGACCTGCCATATTTGATTGTCCGGCAAGTATAAATACCCATGTATTCTTTGCCATTGAGATAGTATCGGCCCTTACCTCCACTTTGGGAAAAAACCGAGTTCTACTATCCTTTTCCTCTATGTTGCATGATATCATACAACAGCCTATAGTTATTAGGAATATTATTTTTTCAATGTTCATTATTTATTGGTTCTTGTGGTGTTCTTAGGTGTAGCACTTAAATGACCTTACTATATTGTTTTTATTCCCACCAGTGGGTTTAATACCCCTGATGCTTGCATCGAAATGTTAAAGTTTGTTCCTTTTAATGCCTCGTGGGCTTGCCCCGAGGTAGTTTACTTGGGCGAATTCTTCTTTAAAAGCTTATGTGTTTTTCTTCCCGCCTTAATTACTAGCGCTATAATTTCCTCAATATCTTTATTCGAAGTCCTGAAATTTACGATGCAAGCTCGTAAACAATATTTTTTATTCACCAGGGCATTCGAGAGAAAAACCTCGCCACCTGTCTGTAAGGTGTTTACTATTTCTTCATTTAATGTATTTAGATAGTCGTCTTTATCAGTACTGTCTTTTAAGTATTCTATAGGAATATATCGAAATGTGGCAATACTGAGATTTTGTGAAACAGCCTCTAATTCAGGGTGATTCTCAGCTTTTTCAAATATTGATTTTGATAGCTCAATATCTTCGCTGATCATTTTCTCGTAACCACTTCGACCTACTTGTTGTAAGGTCATCCATACTTTTAGGGCTCTGAAACCGCGAGAATTTTGAAGTCCGTATTCATAATAATTTTGAGCGATTTCTTCTTTGCTATTGGTGAAATTATAGTATTCGGGGTGTGAGCTGAAGGTATCTATTAAATGCTGAGGGTCTTTTACCAGGGTACACCCTGCTTCAAGGGGGTTGTATAACCATTTATGGGGATCCAAGGCAATAGAATCTGCTTCTTTGAGGCCCTTGAACACTTTTTTCAACTTTGGAATAACTGCTGCTGGAGCGCCATAGGCACCATCGATATGAAACCATAGATTATAGGTTTTACAAACACTAGAAATGCCCTCCAAATTATCAACGGCACCCGTACTAACATCACCGGCCGTACCGACTACCATAAAAGGTTTATAACCTAGGTTTAAATCATCATTAATGGTTTTCTCTAGAACCTCAATATTCATTTTATTGTTAGAGTCTGTTACGATCCAGCGAATAGATTTGGACCCATGGCCAAACAAAATTACTGCTTTTTCTACCCAAGTATGTGTTGTTTTTGAACAGTAGACAAGTAATTTTGAATCAGACACTAGTCCATCTTCCTTAAAATTTTCAGATGCCTTTGCTGTTCTAGCGGTAAGAAAAGCGGTAAAATTAGCCATATTGCCACCACTGACTAAAAGTCCTCCGTAGGTATTAGGAACTCCTATGAATTCAGCCAGCCATTGTATGGTTTGCTTTTCTATTTCAGTTGCCATAGGGCTCAATATATGTGCTCCGACATTGGGGTTTACCGCAGCTGCTAACAAATCTGCCAATGCTCCGATAGGTGCGGCGGAAGAAGTTATATACCCTAAAAATTTTGGATGCCCATTGAGCAAAGAATGGTCAAGTAGTAAATCTGTTGTTTTGGACAGTAATTCTGCCGCAGGCATTCCATTTTCTGGTAAGGAAGCCTTGCCTAAAATATGTTGTAATTCTATTGGGGTTTCGCCCGTGGTCACAGGTTTTTCATCAATGGTGTCAATAAAATCAGCAATTTTATCAATTAATCGATATCCTATTTTTCGAAATTCTTCTTTATTGATTTCAATGGGTGTTTCTCTCATGCTTGTCATTCTATTGTGTATTCTATTCTCACCAGTGGGTTTAGAGCGAGGATATTAACTAATATATCATTATTTAAGTAGCCCTCAGTTCGATAAAATTTCGATATCCTTAATCAGGCGAAGAATTTCTTTAGGGTCTGTACCATTGTAAATACCTCTCATTTGTTTTTTTGTATCGACCAAAATAAAGTTAGGGGTGTGTATGAAATCTTGTAGCCCACCATCGCCTTGTTCTACTACTGCAAAGTAACTCTTTCTGGCCAATTCATATATGTGTTTTTTATCACCTGTAGTAATATTCCACTTTGAGTCTAGTACACCTTTATTGTCGGCATATTTTCGTAGCACAGGAACGCTATCAATTTCAGGAGTTACTGATAGTGATAAAAGCATAATTTCAGTGTCATGTATAAATTCTTCTTGAATTTTAACCATATTATTGGTCATTACCGGACAGATACTGGGGCAGCTCGTAAAAAAGAAATCGACAACATAAATTTTATTTTTATAATCTTCTTGGGTGATTGTTATTCCGTTTTGATTTATGAGTTCAAAATCGGCAACGGTATGATTTTCACTGCTATTCTGTAGGCTTTTGTCAACCAATTCTGAATTAAAATCGGAAGGTTTGTATATAGGTAATTGTTTTGCTGATGTTTGTTTGCAAGAACCAATACAGAGGCTGGCAAAGCTCAAAAAAAGGAAATATATTCTATATATCTTCATACTCAATTAAATCACTTTTCTTGCAATGAACGCCTTGGCTTCATTTATTTCAGTACGTTCTACCTTTGAACCTTTGGTTACTTCTAATAATTGCTCAAAATATATGAAGGCTTTTTCGGTATCGCCGGATCGATCTGCGGCAATTGCTGCACCGTATACGCCGTTAAATCGGTTAGGATGAATCTTTAGGTTTTCTTGATAAGCTACTAGTGCTTCACTGTTTTTTCCCATTTCTAAAAGCATATCTCCCAATAATTCTATAGCGGGTAAGACATCACCTGGAGTTACAGGGTGTTTACTCGTTACTTTTTCTATTGCTACCGCTTCTTGCATTAGTGCAAGTCCGGTTTTTACATCATTCTTTCTAAAATTTAACCAAGCTTGTGCTGTTTTAATTTGAATTTCAACTTGTTTGACTTGAATAGCCTTTGTGTGGTCGTTTTGGGCAATTAAATTTTGGTGCAATCCTTTTAGAATCTCAATTTCTTCTTCTGTCGAAGCAAAATCTTTTATGTTTGATGCTCCCATAGCTCTTGCGAAATGATGTATTGCCTTTTGCCAAGGAAAGTCTTCCCAGTCTAAACCAATCTCTTGCAGGTCTAAGTTTGCTCCTCGTTTCCAATTTTTATTTTCGAGAGCCAACCTCGCAGGTATTGCTGCTATGGGGTAGATTGATGCGAGTGTATTAGCAGGATAAAATTCATTGAGTTTGCTTATTTCTATATACTGTTTTTCAGCATTTGAATTAGCCCCTTTTTGAAGGTAGGCGTAAACCAAATAATCTATGGCATGCAATTCTTCAAAATAGGCACCATTTATTCCTGCTGATTGGGTGTAGCATCTAGAACTTTCTGCAGACATTATGTTGGAAGAGATAGACTCTTCCCATATACCTAATCTCGTAAAAATATGTGAGGGCATATGTTGGGCATGTGATGAGGATGGGGCTATTTGTGCATATCGTCTCGCTGTTTCGAGCGCCTTATGTGCTAATTCGGGGTTATCGTAATTATGTATAATATAATGCGCAATACCTGGATGATTCGGATTTTCGGCAAAAAGTGCTTCAAGAATTTCCCCTGCTTTTCTTTCATTGGCATAGTCTTTTGCGGCCCTATCTCGGGTCGAATATAAAGCCAAGGTATAAAAAATAGCAGCCTCTACATCTTCAGGATATTTTAGGTAGATCTGCTCCATTTTTTCTTCAAATCTCTTTGCCCTTGTCTTATGATCTACGGTCTTCCAATCGGTATAAAAAGCATCGATAGCATTGATATAATCTCTTTGTTTATCATCCATTGCCAATATTTTAGCAACTTCTATTATTTTAGAACCCTTGGTCAGATCTTTTTCCGAAGGAGGAAACCAAGCGGCATGGTAGATACTCATGGCAACGCCCCAATAGGCCATTGGGCAATTTGGATCGGCATCGATTACTTTTACAAAGGCCTTTTCAGCTTCGGTATATTGAAAAGAATGTAGCAGGGCTACGGCTAAATCAAAAGTAGCTCTGGTTTCATAGCTGCACGACAGCGAGAATTTCAGTTCTCCAAACTGTCCGTCACCACATAAAAGCAGATCACCTCTTAAAAAATCTATGGATGCCAAAGCAGGATTCACATTCGTATTCTTACAAGAAGAAATGCTTATAAATACAAGTAAACAGCTTAGAATAAATATAATTTTTGAATGCTTCATAGGTTACTATTTTTATTCCCACTAGTGGATTTAATTATTTGATGTTTGCATCGTTACGGTCGTTATCTGAATGATTAATAATTTTGTCTTTTCCATGCTTCTGGGTCTGCCTTGCCTCGAGGGTATTGACTTTAAATTTCCTGTTTTCTAAAACCAAGGTATGCAAACAGGTGATTGCTATCTGATATTGATATTAAGCAAGTTAACTATTATTTCACTTTTACCGGTTTTAAAATTAAATCATGTTGTGCTGCTACCTTACCAAATTCTTCAGGGCTAAAAACTCTTGCTTCTTTACCCGGTGTTGCACCAACTTTTTTAAAGAAAGAAAGTAAGCCATCTTTATCATTTGGTATGATTGCGAAAATCAATTTTAAAGGCTCATTTCCGGTATTCTTAAAGGAATGGTATTCTCCTGGGGCTGTGTACCATACAAAGCCTTCTTTTACAGGGGTTTCAATACGCTTTTTATCTTCATAAGTTACAGCAATACCCTCGCCTGAAAGAAAATAAGCAATTTCTTCAGTTTTATCATGCCTGTGCTCAGGCAGAGCACCACCCACACCTAATTCATATTTTGCAAAACTTGCAGATGCATGCGGATGACTTTCGGCATCCATATAGATTTGGAGTTTGCCACCTGTACCTAGCTTGTCTTTGCTTTCTGGGAATACCCAGAAATACTGTCCTGAATCTGGGTGCATTATGCTTCCAACGGGTATTCCCTTTTTCGTTGGTATTTCTTTTTTAGTCGATTCTATTGCTTTAGTTCCACAACTTTGAAATAGTATGGCAAAACCATAAAGTGCAACTAATAATATAGTGTTTTTCGATTGTTGATATTCTTTTCTTGTTTTCATAATTGTTGCATATTAGAGATTTTGATACAATAGTACAAGAGAAAGAAATAAGAGATATGGACTATTTATGAGAACTCTAGCAGTATTTCTGCATATCAAGAAATAGCATTGACTATTCTTGCAAAAGAGGAGGTGCGTGAGGTGTAACTATTTGAGTGTAAGTTATTTGTTTATGTGATTTGGGGCTGTTCCGAATTCTTCTTTAAAAGCACGACTAAACCATGAAGGATCATTAAAACCGAGGTCATAGGCTACTTCTGAAACTGTTTTGTCTGTGTTAACTAATACCTCCTTAGCCTTATGTAAGCGAAAAGAACGAATGTATACCGCTTTAGAAGTATCGGTAATTGCCTTTAATTTTCTATAGACTTGCGACTCACTCATGTTCAACTTTTGTGCGAGCTGTACTGAACCAAAAGTTGATTTATGCATTTCTTGAGAAATAATACCCACAACTTTCTGAAGAAATTTTGTCTCAGGGGATACTTCTTTTAATGCTATTAATTGGCCAAAACTGTTTTTCGAAACCTTCTGGAGCATCTTTTTTCACAACAGTACTAATTGGTCTAGTCGTGTGAATAATTTTTCTTTTACAAAGGGTTTAGCTAAATAGGCATCGGCACCAAGCGACAGTCCTTTAATACGATCTTTTACAGTAACCTTTGCCGTTAATAGTATAATGGGAATATGATCGGTGCGTTCATCTTGTTTAAGTGTCGCACAAACCTCAAAACCATCTTTTTCTGGCATCATTACATCACTGATAATAATGTCAGGAATCTTATCATAAGCCATATCTAATCCGATAGCGCCATTAATAGCATATAGGGTCTGGTATTTTCCTTTTAAACCTGAGTTCGACCTAAGGTTTGTTTACAGTTTAGATGCTTTTTTATTCAATTCGAAGCTGAATTTTAGAAAGACTAACGGGTTAATTTGATAAAATTAGGCGAGAAGTGGAAAAAAA
>JASFYU010000052.1:0-34838 GCA_045046905.1 Flavobacteriaceae bacterium
GATTTTCTTCTATAAAGTTCCACCCTTTTTTAAATTGAATGTTCACACTAATAGTAGCCTCAATCTTATCAGTGCCCCAAGTAGAGATTTTAGTGCATTCATCTTTATAAACAATATCTCGGTCAATATAAAACCAAGAATACTTCGCATCTCCTGGAAATACAGCTCTATTGTTTTCATTTCTAGATACTATTTTTTCATTGCTCACAGGATACAATACCGCTATGTATATTCCATACTTTTTTATGTAAATAGGGTCGTATTTCTTTGAATAAACATCATCAAAAGGTGTTTCTGCAAAAATATCTCTGTCTTTACAACTACTAGACATAAAAAACCAATCTTGAAGTTTATAATGTTGTAAAGGAATGCTATCATAAAGTGCCTTTATATTAAATTCAGGCAAATTGAAATGTATAGTACCATCTTTATTAATTTTTCCTAAACTAATTTCTTCTCCATTTGCTTTCGTTTGAACAAGTTCTAATGCTTCATGTGTATAATCTAACTCGCCTTCAAGATGGTTTTCAACTCTGGGCAAAGCAGTTTGTAATTGTTGTGCTTTACACGAGTGCAAATTGATTAAGATTAACAGAAAAAATATGTGCTTTTTGGCTTTCATGATTTTGGTTTTTTTGTACATAACTACATAGGTTATGTCGTCGACTGTTTTTTAATCTCACTAGTGGGTTTAACCTGCCTGCGGTAGGCAGGCCTGCCCCGAGTTTACTCTCAAAATTAAATCTTAGGTCGAACTCCGGTTCCGAGGGTATTGATACTAATAATGTTTTTTGTTTGCTTTGAATTTACCATCAGTAAGGATTAAATCTATTTGGTTATCACTGTTTTTTCCTATGGGCTTAGCAGTAAAAGAAAAGGTGCCTTCGATATAGGTATTTTCATCATTGGTAATCGCAAAATTAAAATTGTTGGGTAAAGTCCACATTTTATTATTTTTTCTACCTCCCTTTCTATTTTTCAATTCTATAAAACCATATCTTTTTTTTGTTGGGTCATTACCCTTATTATTTTCAATAATTAAGTTAAACTCATATTCTGAAAGCCCAGAATTATCTGCTGTGTTTAGATAGGTTTGTCCACTTGCTTTAAAAGCTACTATTTCTAATGTGCTTGAAAAATTTTCTCCATTTATATTGGCGGTCAAATACGAGTTATTATGGCTTATAGGTTTTTCTTTACAACCCAAAATGCTTAGGACCAATGCGGTTAGGACCAATACTTTATATATAATCTTCATATTGAACTTGTTTTAAGGATTTAAAGTTTTCTTTTGTCTTTCTTTTACTACGGAGTCTTGAGCCACAAAACATAGTAGCTTTTTGGCTCAAAAACCCCTAGCTGAACAGGTATATTAAATTTCACCGTAATTTATGTTAGTGTCTTAAAGCCGTAAAAAATATAGCGATCTCAGTTTCAGAATCATCATAAATTTTCAATGCATAAATGGAGGCAAATGAAATCTATGGTCTTGCTGTGAAATCTGCCTACCGATTATGGGCAGGCGTCGAAATATTTAAAATCGATTCCTTTTAATAGCCCGTGGTGGTGTCCTTATTTTTGCATCAAAATCAACCGTTTTATAAAAGAGTAATCCGCTCCTTTGTTTTTTGTGACTTATTCACAAACAATCGCATTCAATTCTTTTTTCGCTTCTGCCTGTTCTTTTTCAAAATCAGATGTACTGCCACCGGGCACGCAATTTTTAATCTTACCTAAGGCATTGATATAGTCTACACCTGCTTTTTTATAGTTCTCACAATTGGCCTTGGTTGGGTCATCGCCGTATTTCTGTGATGCGGCAGACCATGCACTAATCTCCTTTTCTAAGTTTTTTATCCAAGAACCACTAAGGCAATTCGGGCTTAAGGGGCTGTCTTTACCACAACTGCCAAGGCCTAACAAGATTGAGAAACAAACGGTGATTACTAGATATTTTGTATTGTGCGTATTTGCAATTCTCATAAACTTTCATTTAAGTTAATAATTAGGGCTTAAAAAACCTTCAGAACAACATGCCAAGAAGTATTTTTCATTACTTTGGTTAGCTGTCTAAAAATTTCATCAAAATCTATATGTGCAACAAATGACTTTTTAGGTATGAATATTAAGGGAAAAGTTTTATTTATAGACGTTTCAAAATTAGAACAAACTTGAGAATCTGAATTGTAAAATTCGGACATGGACCTACTTTACAGGACTTAAAAAATGAAAAAAAACTTTGCCAAAAAACTAGATTTTGAAATTCCTCTCGAATTGCAAGATTATATTATCACTGCGATTCAAGGAGAATCCGAAGCTATTATCCATACTTCATACCCAGTGCATCCAAACGGTTTTCCATTGGTCATATATGTATATAATGACATGCCCATAGTGCATATCAATGATGTTACGATACACCCCCAATCGAGATTACAAATAGCGGGGCAAATTCAAGATGTAGATGTAACCATGGAGATCAAGGGACTGTTCGGTCAAATCGGGTTTTTATTATACCCGTCCACTCCGTATTATTTATTTCATAAATCGGGCAATCATTTTTTAAATACTTGGCGCGATTTTGAAAAATCGGTTCCAATTCCTTTGAAAGACCTATACAAAGATTTATCTTACGCGACCACACCCTTAGATAGAATACCGCCTCTTTTAGATTTTTTTAAATTACTTCTAGATAATAGATTGCCTGCAATTGCATGGATAGATGACGCATTGCGTCAAATTTATCAGTTAGGGGGGAAAATAACGCAGGAAACAATCGCCGAACAATCTGGTGTTAGCCTTCGGCATTTTAGAAGAAAATTTAAGGAAGTGGTAGGTGTCTCTCCCAAGTACTTTTGCAAAGTCATACAGCTCAATGTTGTCTTTGAACTATTGAACGCTTCTGACGAAGAAAAGCTGCATTTTTTAGCTCTTGATTGCGGCTATTATGACCAAGCACATTTTATAAATGATTTTAAGAGATTGATAGGACAAAGCCCAAGAAATTTCTTGAACGGGGAACATTCCTATGTAAAAACTTATATGGGCAGGGCAGGGGGATAAAAAACAGTGCTACTTCACAATTGTGGTACATGTTATTCCCTTTTCAAGCAACAGCAAAGAAATGGATGAAAATTAGTCATTCAACTTCAATACCGCCATAAAGGCTTCTTGCGGCACTTCTACATTACCGACTTGGCGCATTCTTTTCTTTCCTTTTTTCTGTTTCTCGAGCAATTTTCGTTTTCTAGAAATATCACCGCCATAACATTTTGCCGTAACATCTTTACGCAAAGCTTTTGTGGTTTCTCTAGAGATGATTTTTGCACCAATTGCGGCCTGTATCGGAATATCAAACTGTTGTCTTGGAATGAGTTCTTTTAATTTCGCACACATTTTTTTGCCGATATTAACGGCATTGTCGGCATGTATAAGGGCTGAAAGTGCATCTACCGGCTGAGCGTTAAGCAAAATATCTACGCGTACCAATTTAGAGACCCGCATGCCGATCGGCGAATAATCAAAAGAGGCATACCCCTTTGAAACCGTTTTTAAGCGATCATAAAAATCAAATACAATCTCTGCCAAGGGCATATCAAAACTGAGTTCTACACGTTCTGTGGTCAAATAGGTCTGATGTGTAATAATGCCTCGTTTTTCGATACAGAGCGACATCACATTACCGACAAAATCAGATTTAGTAATAATGGTAGCCTTGATAAAAGGTTCTTCTACACGATCTATGGTCGAAGGATCCGGTAGGTCGGTAGGGTTGTTCACAATCAATGGCGTATTCGGATTTTTACGGGTGAAAGCATGGTAGCTTACATTGGGCACCGTTGTAATCACAGTCATATTGAATTCACGCTCTAGGCGCTCCTGAATAATCTCCATATGTAACATACCCAAGAAACCACAGCGGAAGCCAAAACCAAGGGCCGCACTACTTTCTGGTTGAAAAACCAGAGAGGCATCATTAAGTTGTAATTTCTCCATTGAAGATCGGAGTTCCTCAAATTCTTCGGTATCAACGGGGTATATACCGGCGAAAACCATTGGTTTTACATCTTCAAAACCTGCAATGGCATTTTGTGTCGGCTTGGCCGCATCAGTAATGGTGTCGCCAACTTTAACTTCTTTAGCATCTTTTATTCCAGTAATTAAGTAGCCCACATCACCGGCCTTTATAACTTGTTTGGGTTGCTGGGTCAGTTTTAAAGTACCCACCTCATCTGCAAAATAGCTTTTATCGGTCGCTACGAATTTTATTTTTTGACCCTTTCTGATTTCTCCGTTGATCACTCTGAAATACGTCTCTACACCACGAAAAGGATTGTAGACTGAATCAAAAATCAATGCTTGTAGCGATTCATCTAGATTGCCCTGTGGAGCAGGAATACGTTCGATGACCGCACTTAATATTTCTTCGATTCCCAGACCGGTCTTGGCACTTGCAGGAATAACTTCTTCGGCCTTACACCCCAAAAGGGCTACAATATCATCGGTAACCTCTTCAGGGCTTGCGCTGGGCAGATCTATTTTGTTCAAAACAGGAATGATTTCCAAGTCGTTTTCTAGTGCTAGGTATAAGTTGCTAATGGTCTGTGCCTGTATGCTCTGAGCGGCATCGACAACCAAGAGTGCACCCTCGCAGGCCGCAATAGATCTAGAAACTTCATAAGAGAAATCAACATGACCCGGAGTATCGATCAAATTCAATATATATTCCTCGCCTTTATAGGTATATTCCATTTGAATGGCATGACTTTTAATGGTAATACCACGCTCACGCTCCAAGTCCATACTATCTAACAACTGCTCTTTTTGTTCACGCTCGGTCACCGAACCCGTGAATTCAAGTAGGCGATCTGCCAAGGTACTTTTACCATGGTCTATATGGGCAATGATGCAAAAGTTTCGAATTCTTTTCATTTATAATGCCCCATATTCATAGGGCGTATTTTCAGGATGCAATTTATTTTTATAGGCGGCTCAAGAGTATACTCTTAAGGCCTTGCAAATATAAGGTAATTTATAAACCTCAATCTATGCGCTATATTCAAATTACGAGGGTTGAACTCAATTGCGTTTTGAATTAAGGGGTGCATTTTTTGAAAACGATAACCCAATTTATTTGTCAGGATTTTTTAGAGCGTTCATTCTAAAGTCCGAAACAACCAAATATGTATGGCTCGGACTTAGCTTAAATTTCGAAAACGCTAGCTTGATAAAATCGAAAGAGAACGGCTCGAATCTGAATAATTCGTATGTTCGATTGGGCGGTCAGAGCAACCGTACTATTTAAAACCCGCCCATAATACCTCCGCAAACCCCTAGACTTATCAAGAGATATACCCCCGCTAGTATAAAGAGTATCTTGGCTGCTTTTTTGTTTTCTTTGGACTTTAGAATGAATCCGATAATTAATAAAATTAATGCCGGACCAAACATTATCAGGAAAAGAACCAGGACAAGACCGTCTAAATTGCCAACCTCTAAAGGGAATATCACGCTCATAGCATTTCAGATTGAAGGGTTTTTAGGTAGTCGACCTTTTCATCTCTATAGAACAGATTCATGGTCTCAAAAGGAATAATTTTATAGTCTTTGTTCACAATATGTACACATGATTTTTTAACGGCCCGCACATCAAAATTATAGGCATCTATAAATTGCATTATGATAATACGAAACAGATTGTCATACCCCATTTCTGGAGCATCGATTTCAGGAAGACAACACATAATGCTTTTTAAGTTTTCTGATGCTTTTTCAACCGAATTTCCAGTGCTGAATAGTTCGATCATTTTTCCGTGTAGTTCTTGATCTTGTTCATAAATGATAGTGTTCTTACCTTGGTTCAATAAGTCATCTGGATTGATATATCTGGTCAAGGGCATCACTTCATCACCCAGCTTTAGGGCATAGCCCATGACCAAAGCATCAGGATTACAAGGTACAGGAATCAGGTCGTCGGACTCAAAAATTGGAGACTGTTCAAGAATTTTCCTCCGTACTTCGGTGAGTGTAATGCGGTTTTCAGCCACTTCAAAATTTTCTAATCTTCCTGCAATTTGGGTGGGCTGAAAGGTGACTCCGCGCACACATTTTTGTTTTAGGGCAAAGGCTATCGTCTCTCCCATTTCATGGTCGTTCAATCCCTTTTGCAGGGTAACCACCAAAGTTGTAGACAAGTTTAACCTGTTTAAATGTTCTAATGCCTTGAGCCTGGTATCTGCTAGATCTGCCCCTCTTAGTTTTTGTAACACCTTGTTATCTAAGGAGTCGTATTGTAGATAAATCTCAAAATCAGGAGCGTAGGATGCTAACTTTTCTGCAAAGTCAAAATCCTTGGCAATTCTAATCCCATTGGTATTGAGCATCAAATGGCGAATGGGCAAAGTCTTGGCATAATCCAGTATTTCGAAGAACTGAGGATGTATGGTTGGTTCACCACCACTTATCTGTACCACATCTGGTTCTCCCTCATTTTTGACAATAGCATCCATCATTTTTTTGATTTCGACCAAGGTTCTATGTCTTCCGTAATGGGGCGACGAGGAAGCATAACAAGTGGGGCAGGTGAGGTTGCAACGATCGGTAACTTCAACAATGGTCAAACAAGAGTGTTGCTCATGGTCGGGACAAAGCCCACAATCGTAAGGGCAACCATAATGTGTTTTGGTATTGAAAGTTTTGGGGTATTCAGAGGCCTTATTATAATTGCGAATGTTTTTATAATATGCGATATCGTCGGCAATCAGTACTTTCGATTGTCCGTGTTCCTTGCAATTTTTTAGCATATATACCTTTTCATTCTCGAAAATGATCTTGGCATCTACACGGCGTAAACAAGAGGGACAAAGGCTTAGCGTAAAATCATAATAGGTATAGTTTCTGGTAGGCATAGGAAATTCCTTTTCGGAGGGTTTTGAAATAATATAGCAAACAAATTAAGCATAAATATTGGATGCTGCTTAATCCGAATAGCAGAAAATCATTCGGTTTAAGAAACTCGATAACAAATCGAAATATAAAATAGCAAATCATAAAAATTTTGAAATAGGTGCCGTTTTCAAATCGTTCAGTTTGTTTTTGAAGCTGTTTTAATAGCGTAAATAAGAGAACAAGAAACAGTATTTCATACAGGGCGATCGGGTGTCTTTGCAAGTCGTCGCCCAAATTCATTCCTATAAAAGAAGTTGTTTGAATACCGTAGGTAAACTCATTGATTCCTGCCAAAAAGCAGCCTATACGACCAATGATGATGCCCAAAATAATAGGCAATGTAAATAGGTCTCCTGAGGATTGTTTTTCACCGATAATTTTTTTGACCAGTTCAACACCGATCAGGCCACCAAAAAGGCCGCCCATAATGGTTTTATTGTTTACTAGCGAAAGCCATCCTTGAGCATAATGTAAGCCGGGGTTTTCAAAAAAGGCAAAGAAGCGAGAAAAGAATAAGGCCCCAAAAATGGCTCCGATAATTATCGAAAGCCGGTTGTTTGAAGAAATGAAATCTGCATGCTTTTTTCTAATAAATACATAATATCGAAATCCTATAAAAAAGGCCAAGTATTCAAGTACCAAGTGCGAGTTGATTTTCATACCCAACACTATGGGTTCAAAAGGCAGTGAAAAGATTAAAAACATGGGCTAATATAGTGCCATTTGAAGTTTTATCAGCTTCAAGATTAATCGTAAATTTGCACCTATGCCTAAAATAGGAGACATACAACTTCCAGATTTTCCGTTATTACTTGCTCCCATGGAGGATGTGAGCGACCCGCCATTTCGTGCTCTGTGCAAGGAACAGGGGGCTGATGTGGTGTATACTGAGTTTATCTCTTCCGAGGGCTTGATTCGTGATGCCGCAAAAAGTGTTATGAAATTGGATATTTATGAAAAAGAACGCCCTGTAGGCATCCAAATTTTCGGAGCCAATTTAGATTCTATGCTACAATCTGTTGAGATAGTAGAAAAAAGTAAGCCTGATATTATCGATATAAATTTCGGGTGCCCAGTAAAAAAGGTGGTCAGTAAGGGCGCTGGGGCAGGAATCTTGAAAGATATAGATTTGATGGTCTCACTGACCAAAGCGATGGTCGAGCATACAAAACTGCCTATTACGGTAAAGACCCGTTTGGGTTGGGACCATGACTCTATACGAATAGTCGAGGTCGCCGAAAGGCTTCAAGACGTGGGCTGTAAGGCTATTGCCATTCATGGTAGAACCCGCGTGCAGATGTACAAAGGCACTGCCGATTGGCAACCTATTGCAGCGGTAAAAAATAATCAGCGTATGCATATTCCTGTATTCGGAAATGGTGATATCGATTCGCCTGAGGCCGCAATGAGAATGCGTGATGAATATGGGTTAGATGGTGCAATGATCGGTAGGGCAAGTATTGGCTACCCATGGTTTTTCAAAGAAGTAAAGCACTATTTTAAGACCGGCAAGCATTTGGCTCCACCGAACATGAAAGAACGTGTTCATGCCGCTAGAAAACATCTGCAAATGGCTATTGATTGGAAAGGTGAAAAACTTGGGGTGTTCGAAACCCGTCGCCATTACACCAATTATTTCAAGGGCATTCCTGACTTTAAGGAATATAGAATGAAAATGGTTACTAGTGACGATTCAATAGATGTCTTTGCCGCTTTTGATGAGGTTTTGGAGAAATTCGGAGACCATGAGTTCGAAGCTATCTAAGGCTATAGAGAATACAATCTCTTCGCCCATATTTTCAAAACAAGCCCTAAGCGGCTATCAATTTTTTTGATATCCTGCTACTTGCAATTTTTGACGCTACGATGCCCAAGAGTATGATAGTAGCCAATACAATACTAACATTTATAATCTGATATTCGACAGGGTAGGCTAATGAAGGAGTAATTTTTAGCCAACCGAATGCCAGCTGTGACCAGATGAGTAATGAGCCAAGAACAACCCCTATAATTCCGCCTGCTCCGGTGACCAATACGCCCTGTACAAAATAGATTCTTCGAAGTTCCTTAATCGTAGTACCCAAACTGTATAAGGTCTTCGAATTTTGCCGTTTATCCAAAATCATCATGATGATGGCACCTACTACATTGAAAAGTGCGATTACCAGCACTAAGGTAAAAATGAGGTAGGTAGCTATATTTTCGGTGTTTAGCATCTTATGCAGAGAACTGTTCTGCTCTTGTCTATTCCTAAGCACTAGTTTTCCTTCAAAAACGGCCTCGATTTTGGCTTTAATATCAGGTAAATCGCCATTGGGGTCCAATTTAAAATTTATTCCTGAGATTTGGGTGCTGTCCTTTTCTAATAAAGCCTGTACTAGGGGTAGGTCTGCAAAAATGTACTTTCGGTCTAAATTTTCTTCTATCGAATAAACCCCTGAGATAACCAAGGGTAGTGTATTGTATAAGTCACTTAGTTTTGATTGTGAAATGGAGCCTTTTCCGGGCTTAAATGCCATTATTTCTAACGGATTTCGAATTTGATTCGTAGTCAACCCCAAAATAGTGACAATAGTGATTCCGGCGACACCCTGCCCATTTCCTATTTCCCAATCACCAAAATAGATTGTGCTATCTATGCTCGTGACCTTGTTATAATTGGCATCTATACCTTTGATAAAGGCAATGTGATTTTTTTGTTTGTGAGATAACAACACCTTTTCCTCGAGTTCCTTGGCATAGGAGACCACTCCTTTGATTTCACTTAGGGCCTGTTCTTGATCTGGTTGTATTGAAAAGAATTTACCCGTAGCCGGAAATGCCTTTAAATCGGGGTCAAAAGTAGTACTAAAAGAGAGACTGAAAGTTTTTAGGCCCGCAAAACCAGAAAGGACGACAAACAGTGCGGCCGAACCGATTACAATCACCAAAAAAGTAATAAAATTGATGATATTCACCGCATTTTGACTGCTTCTTGAACGTATGTATCGCTGAGCGATGTATACTGGAAAATTCAATCGCTATGATTTTTTTCTTTTGGGTAACAGCTCACGATTCTCGATAGGGTTTTCTTTATCTCGAAGTGATTTTTCTATATTTTCTATATAATCCAGAGAATCATCTAGAAAAAAGAGTAGTTCAGGTACCCGGCGCAACTGATGTCTTGTGCGCTGTGAAAGTTCATGTTTGATTAGGGGTTGATTTGATATAATACCGTCCATTAGCTCCTTGGATCCTTTGTTCGGAAAAATACTCAGGTATACCTTGGCAATAGAAAGGTCGCTGGTCACTGAGACCTTGGTTACAGAAATCAAGGTATTGTTTAACCCACCGCCGATAGCAGCGCGTTGTAAGATATCAACAATATCTTTTTGTATGACTCCTGCAATTTTTTTTTGACGTTGCGTTTCCATAGCACAAAAATACGCAGAATTAAGCGTAATTTAGTAGTGGGTAAATACGGATGCTCTAAAATGAACAAATTTTGAAAAAAATAGAACATATCGGCATTGCCGTTAACAATTTGAAAGACTCGAATTTCTTGTTCGAAAAACTGTTTGGAGTAGCTCACTACAAAACTGAAGAAGTATTGTCAGAAGGGGTGAAAACTTCTTTTTTTAAGTCCGGTCCAAATAAGATAGAGTTACTAGAATCTACCAAGGAGGATGGCCCCATAGCAAAATTCTTAACAAAAAAGGGAGAAGGCATTCACCATATTGCTTTTGCTGTAGATGATATAGTAGCTGAAATCGCAAGGTTAAAAAACGAAGGGTTTATTGTTCTTAATGAAACCCCAAAAAAAGGGGCCGACAATAAATTAGTGGCCTTTGTGCATCCGAAAACAACAAATGGGGTGTTGATAGAATTGTGTCAAGAGATTGCCGAATAGCAATTTAAATTGCTTGCAACCTTTAAAAATAAGTGGTAATATTGCAACCGCAATTTGCGGGTCCTATAGCTCAGTTGGTTAGAGCACCTGACTCATAATCAGGTGGTCCCTGGTTCGAGCCCAGGTGGGACCACTAGTAAAATCAAGCAGTTACAATATTTGTAACTGCTTTTTTGTTTTGATAGCGTGCTTTTTTGAATTCAATTATCTGTGATCTCTTTTCTTAATCCTAATTTTGGCAGGCAAGAGGTTACCGGTTCGACTTCGGTACTCTCCACCAAGTATAACAAGGCTTCCAAGAAATTGGAAGCTTTTTTGTTTTAGTGTTGCTTACGCTTTACGTCTCTTTGTAAAATGGCAGGGATTGGATATCGATGAAGATTTTTGAAGCAGATCTTTTTTGAACCAGAACTGAATGATTTTCTAAATAGAACCATACATGTGTACATTTGTGCCAAAGACCTAATTCATGCACCGTTGATTTTAGTAAGGACTTATTTGTTGAGTTTCCAGATCCATCCAATATGTCAATCCATTCGTCCATAAGAATCCTTTCATTAGGAGCACCAAAAGCAAAATTAGATCTTCAGCTTAAAGTTATGCTTTATTTAAGAGGTCTAAATACCGAAATAGGTAACTTTTGTTCAATAAAGTCTGGACCCTTATATAACAATTCAAATGGTTGAATTTTAGATTTGTATGAATAATATATGAATTCTAATTCATGAACCCCCTTTTTCAAATCTATAATTCCCAATCGCGAGCTCATATGATGCGTTTTTTCATCTATTACCGGTTTATTGTTTATTTTTAGTAGTGTCCACCCATAGGAAATTGCTGAAAATTTATATACTCCTGGGGTGTCAACTTTGAACTCGGCATTGTATTTAATTACATAATTTTTTTCTTTGTGAGGTACTTCATTTAAATCCAACCCAAAGAGGGTTCCTTCATGGGCAATTTTCAAATCCTCTATCTCGTTCCAATCCAATATATCTCCTTCATAGTATGTATAGTGCACATTTTTGGCAGTGCTATCGCTTCGATAATTAAGGGATAGGCTTTCTTCATCACTTAAGCTATTACCTAAAAAGGCCTTCGTTCGAATTAACATAGAACTATTAACAATTAGTGAATCCTTATATAAAGAGGAATGAGATGTGGGCTTTGATCCATCTATAGTGTATCTTAATTCTGCTCTTGGAGTATCTGAAAATAGGTAAACAGCGGTCTTATTTGTTATGTACTTTAACTGAAGCGGAGTAATTTTAGGCTTGGCAACGTATTGATAAAACAGATTATTTCCATCATTGGAAAATGCAGCTAATACGGGCCTTGAAATCCATGCATAAGGCTGTTCACATCCAAAAATATAAGCTATGGTTGAAGCGGTATCATAGATGTTCACCGGAACATCTATTCGTTTATTTTGAACGACTTTTGGCCCAGAAATAACCCAGGGTATTTCCAATTGACTCATGGTTTCTTCTCCATGATCTTTCCCAAGACCACCATGGTCACTTGTCACAATTATTATTGATTGATTGAATATACCAATCTCTTTCAGGGCAGTTATAACTTTCCCAATGGCCACATCGGTTGCCTCAACTTCCTTGTAATATTGGGCAGTGCCATGACCATATTTATGGCCTGTATGATCTAATTCATCTAGATGAATAAAGGTAAACTGAGGTCTTTCATTCTTTATGAACTGTGTAGCAAATGCTATTGTTTCGTCAACTGTCTCTCCATGTTTAATACTATTTACATTGTCATTATTAAAGAGTCTTGCGTATCCTTTCCAATGATGAAACACCCCCATCTTAAAGTCTTTTCCTTTTAGATTTCGTAAAACTGTAAAAATTGATGGGAAATACCCTTGGCTGTCGGCTACTGTGGGTGAAATATTTGTCAGATCCAGTTCCCAATCATTTGAAGTAATACCATGTTGTTCTGGTCCGGCTCCAAGAATCATTGAGGCCCAATTTGGGCTACTCTTCGTTGGAAAAACTCCCCGGGCATGCATGGTTGAAGCCCCGTTTAAGATTAATGAATTCATAAAAGGTGTTTTGGCTTTTTGTATTGCATCTGGGCTGAGGGCATCAACTCCAATTAGTATTACATGCTGAACACTGTCCAGCTGGGCATAACAGCCACCAGTTGAGAGGAGTATTATAAAAATCCAAAGTATTCTAGTAAAGTAACGTTTCATATTAATACCATTATTTAATTTATTAAACTAAAAAAGAGTCAATTCAATTTTCACAATTTCCGTTTACGATTGAATTCCCATCCAATCCCCATGCAGTCTGAGCGGAAATGCACAAATGGTCAAGTGCGGTAATGGCCACATCAACAATTCGTGGTGTATTGTCGTAATTAGAAACTGTAATAACATGATTTTGAGTGGCGTCTTCCCATACTCCATTTGTCAATGTTCCATTTGCACCGATAGGGCTAGAATCAACGATTGCAGTTCCTGTACCTTCTATTAATTTCCAATGCCCTTTTAGATTGGCATATTTAGGATGAGTATCATCCAATATTTTGCATTTCCAGATATCAATATCGTGAACTTCCAGCAAGGTATTGAATATCCTTACCTCTGAGATATATCCCTTGTATCTATACTCTTTATCACCATCGACTCCTATAGTAAATGGAAGGGAATTACTTATATTTCCGATAGATGCCATTGAGGCGCTATTTGCCAATTCTCCATCTACATACACTTTCAAAAGTCCATCGCGATCAAAAGTGGCACTTACGGTATGCCATTCATTGTCCGTTATTTCACTTGCCTCGACATCGATCCTGTTTGTGCCATCACCTACATTTACTTTGAAATTCTTAGTGCTTGGTTTGAAAGAAAAAACATATCCAGGAAGCAAACCATTGTCCCAATCTTTTTTTGCAACGATACTAACGTCATTGGGTGAATCTGACCTGAAACGACATTCGATGGAAAAGTCTTGTGCCGCTCCAAAACTATGCTCTGCATTATTTGGAATTTCCACTGTTGTTCCGTTTTCAAAATAAAGCTCTGTGGTGCTATTTAGGCAATTTTCTACAGGAGGTATCGTCACTTGAGTAGTAGTTTTAGCAATTTCTTTTTTGGGAATATTGTCGCCGCTAACAATTAAAAATATAGTTCGCTCCTCTTCTGAATTTCCCCCATGGCTAGTACCAAGACCTCCGTGATCTGTACTTACAAGTACTGCCCAATCCTCATTTTTATAATTTTCCCTGGCTTTAAGAGCTGTAAATATTTCACCTATTGCAGCGTCAACTGTTTCAATAGCTTGGGTATAAACAGGATTTGTTGGGCTAAAACCTGAACCATGTCCCGCATGGTCCACATCATCAAAATGAACAAAAAGAGCGGTTAGGTCATCGACCGTTAACTCGATAATCGCTTTACTTTTAACATCTGAAGTAGAATCCTCCGTATTTTTAATGATATCTGCATTGGACAGGACAATTTGATCATTTATAGGATACCATTGCGATATGGATACTGTGTGTCCCTTGGGATATTTTTCTTTAACCCTCTTAAAAAAATGAGGGTATGTGGTATAATTGGATCCAGAAAACGAATTGTCTTTTACTCCATGCTTATTCTCCCACACACCAGTTAGCATTGCCGACCAACCTGGGCCGCTTGATGTTATACCCGTATTTCGGGCATCCATGGAATAGGTTCCGTTCGCTTTTAGGATATCAAGGTTAGGGGTATTTGCGGCAGTCAAGGCATCTGGTCTGCACCCGTCGACTCCTATAATAAGTACTTTTTTAATCAATGCATTGGCATCTGGCACAGGTTGCGCCTTTGAATCTTTCATGTCAGTACTACAGGAAATCAGAAAAAGACCGAAAAGGAAGCGTGTTAAAACACTTTTTAGTTTAATGACAAGATGAAATTTCTCAACCTTCAATACGCTATTAGAATTACAACTATTGGAAGGCATATACAATTTATTACAGGTGTTATTAGATATTTTGGTAATTGTTTTATTGGCTGTCAAAAAAAAGTCTTATCTCTTTCGGGGCATCTGTGCTTAATAAATCAACCCTCTCTTGCAATACTGTTCGCCAATAGTTTTCATCATGATTTGAGGTAATATCCGGATTATCCCAAAACCGAAGAATTTTCCCTTGATCATGTACAGTTTTTCCAATGCTCTTAAAAGGATTTTTTCCTCAGTGGAAATATTACCTTCTCCAGTATATTTAAAGTAATCCGTTCATTTCAAATTCGTCATATAAACAAGGTTCGGTGAAATATGTGCAGGAATCCCCAAATTCCCCTCAGCAACAATGTACCGTTCTTTTCCTACCATGTCATCAATAGTTCCACATATGACTAAAATTGGTTTTAAATACTCTTGCAACCCTCTAAAAGATGTAATAATATCATGATGTTGGGATAGGACTTGCTGTATTTTCCATGCTGTTTCCCCTTTTGTCTTTAGATTGATATATAAAATAAATGGGATTCTTTTTTCAAGTACAAAGCCATTATTTTTTTCAATAATTTTTCGTAAGGGATTGAGATATAAAGATTCAAATGTTGCTTCAGCAGCAATACTGTCTGCATGATGCATTACATATAGTTTATCATTGTAGAGCGCAATATCTACTTCTAAACTATTGATTTTAGCTTCCAAAGCATCCAGCAAAGGTCTCTTTTGCTCATAGTCATTATGCGACAAAACATGTGTCAATGTACTATTTTCTTGAGACACAGGCGTACATTCTGCTAATAAAACATAAGCGCTAAAAACCAAAACCAAATGTGGGCTAACCTTCTTCATTGTTTACAATTTTCACTTTTACAATGGGGTTGTTACCTGAGTTGTTTTTAGCGATTTGCAATAGAAATAACCCCTCTGAATAAGTCCATAACTCTGAAGGGACACCTCTGCCATTGATTTGTACATAAATTGGTTTAGATGGCAAGAGTGCTGCAAATTCGCCCCCTTCTTCTAATACTACTTCCATAGTATTTTGGGTGATTTTTGTATTTAGTATTGCCTTGTTCGAGATATACTTATTAATTAATCCGACGGCAGCCATATCATGTTCAATAGGAATAATAGAATAGAGTTTGTAACCCATTCGTCCTAAGGTGACATTTAAGGAATCCTTGCTTCTCAACTTTTTAAGGTCTTTCGCAAAGTAATCGTAGACAGCAAACTGGGAGCCACTTAGTCCATGTACATCGGATGGACTTACTGAGCCTGCGACAATGTCAGCATCAACTGTGTTCCAGACGCCCAAAACGCCTGTTTTTCCCACTCTAGAAAATGCCTTAAAAGGTCTTAACTCATTCACCTGGAATAGGCAATCTATGGTAGGCAGGGCAGGAACATCTGGTCGAAGTATTTTTCCATTCTGAAAAACTAATTGATTCAAAATTTCAAAATTTTGTTTTCCCGGCTCATCCGTAAGGTATATCGGACCTCCACTAATTGCCCTACTGATTGCGTGATATTCCCCATCTTTATGATGTGATTGGAACATATCAAAATCCGGCCACACCATATTAGAAAACCACATTGAATTGTGTAAATTCATTAATATATGAGCAGCCGCATTTCCTTTTTCTACCTCCAAACTGAAATATGCTGTCTTTTTGGGGAAAAAATCATCCGAACTTCTACCAATGGCCGATGATGTAAAATTGTATACTGATTCGGTCGCCATATCCTGACAATTGATTACGGCTCCATCAAAATGCTCTTTAATCGAGGATTGCAGATTGTTCTGCATGTTAGAGGCAATATCCCAATATGGCATTTTATTCAAATCGTTGAACTGACCTTTGGCTACTCTCTTGATTACCGATTGCTGATCTACCTTAAGAAAGGATATTCCCTCTTTCTTTAAATGGCTGTACCAGTCGTCATAAAACCGTTTACCCTTTGCAGACATTGCATTGGCTGTATAGTAGGTCTTTCCACTTAGTGTGTCACTGTGCACATCATCTTTATCATAATATGGCATTAGGCTTTCACTTGTATTGAGAACTTCACCTGTTGGCGAAATACCATTCCAATAACCGTTCATGGTATGCCAAACACCTATATCCTTGACGCCATAGTTGGCTTTTAAATTTTTCGCGCTTTCTGCAAAACCTTTTGGAAACTTTTTTTTGTCGAAGTTGAACTTTTTCAGTTGTTGAAATTGGTTAACGGTTAACCAACCATCATCAATTAGCAACAAGGGAATTGGAAACTGATTTTCCTTGAAGGTAGCAATGGCATTCTTAAGATTACTTTCTGTGACATTTTCTCCTAAAGCATTCCAAGAACACCATCCGATGGATTCAAAAGCTTTGGGATAAGTTTTGTTTTTGCGTAACCCTTCTTCGACTCCCATAGATTTCATTCCAACTTCGTAAAGATTTTTAACGGTTTGGTAGGGGTCGTTACCAAAAGAAATTGCCATTAAAGGAACATTTACAGCGGCGAAGTTATCCTTGAAACTGACAGAACGGGCTCCGAAACGATTTTTCTGAGTTCCCAATGTGGCATTGTAACCCTTTCCACCCAATGGCATCATTGCCCCGTAGTTTCCATCTGAATATTGAAAAAGAATAAAAAGAAGTTTCTCAGGATATGAATCCTTAATATCAAATACCTGCACTGGCTTTGTCCAAGCTTCCCAATCACCAAATAGATAACTGGCTATGCCTTTTTCATAAGAAGGAAAATGTTCAAAGAAAAGGCCAATATAATCGGAGCCCTTTGGAGATTGCATGCCATTTGAAGTCATGGTAAAAACAACTGCATCTCTTTCTGAATAGATCTGTGTCCGCACTTCAATTGGAGAATTTTCAGTATCATATTCGAAAAGAAAAACTGAACATTCTTCCTTAACTTCTATTTTTGGGGCCGTTTGTGGAAGATCTTTATTTTCTATGAGAGGCATACCACCCGTAATTCTATCACTTCCTTTCCATTTCAGGGCTAACCCTTCGCCATTTGAGGTAATTACAATATTCCTTTTGGAGGTTGTTAAAGTATCTTTTGATGCCTTATCAGAGCATGCGAGGGCATGGATAAGGAATACAGAAATTAATGCTATTTTGAAAATTCTCATTGCACATTAGGGTTGGTAATGTTTTTATATGGAAAATAACTAAATATCCAAACAGAAAGTTTTGCTGAAAAACAAAATTGAAGGGTTAACTTAATTTTAAAGCATACGCTTTTTAGTTAGCACAAATTTATTGTAACAAAAATTGATTCCAATATAAGTAAAAAGGAATTATAAGGACATATGTAGAAAGTAAACCAACAAATGTAGTAACCTCATATATTACCATTGTTGTTTAATAGTTTCCTCGTTTTTTTTACGGAAATTAAGGGATACAAAAAAATATCCATGAAATAATGAGTTTGCACAAGGTATTATATGCTACGGTCTTTTTATTTCCTTTATGGTCTTTGTATGCATTTCAGACTATAAAATTTGACCATATAAACATTACCGATGGACTTTCAAATAATTCTGTGACTGCCATTGAAAAGGATGATTTGGGGTATATGTGGTTCGGAACTTATAATGGCCTAAATAAGTATGATGGTTTAGAAATAAAGGGATACACCATGAAAGGTGATAAAACTGGTCTTCCTGATAACCACATAACTTCTCTGTATAATGATTCAAGGGGAATTTTATGGGTCGGAACCCGAAATGGAGGTCTGGTTAAATATAATCAGGAATTGGATAACTTTATCCAAGTTAACCTTTTGACAGAGAAGGGCAAGGAGACTATTGAGATTCGAGCTATCACCGAAGATGGGAATGGTGATTTATGGATAGGCACCATTTCTCACGGTTTGTTTAGGGTTGACCACAATAGAGGTGTTATGGGACATTATTCAACGAACTCGAAGTCAAAGCCCAGGTTAGTTTCTAATAATATAACCTCTCTTTATTTTGACACTCAAAATGGGAAACTAGTAGTCGGATCAAAATCTCCATTTATTGAACTGATAACGACGAATGAAGAGGTAATATCCTACTCTAAGTTTTCACTTATCTCAAAAGAAGACCCGGTTTATCCAAAAAAAATTATAACCGATAAGGACCAAAACCTTTGGGTGGCTACTTATAAGAAAGGATTGTTTCGGGTTGATAAAGGTTCTAGTAATGTTCTTCACTGGGATACCCAAAACAGTACCCTTAGTCATAACGTTCTTTTCAATATGCTTTATAGGCCAGAGGAGAACTCCATTTGGCTTGCAACGGATGGAGGTGGAATACAGAATTATGACATTGTAAAGAATACTTTTTCATCTGTTGTAAGTTCTGAGGACCCTGAATCGTTGAGTAGCAATAGTGTTTTGAGTTTCTACAAAGATGAATTGGCCACAACTTGGATTGGCACTCAGTATGGTGGAGTTAATATATATGATATACTATTTCGTCAGTATAATACCATAAATGTATTTGATGGCTTGACCAATAACAGAGTTAAATGTTTTTTGAAATATGATGAGCAAAGCGTCTACATTGGTACAGACGGAGGCGGATTATCAAGATATGATAAGGCTACCAATGTCGTTCATAAGATTGATATAGGTATTGTCAACCTGAATATAAATTCATTGTTCAAAAAAGCGAATGGATCTATTCTTATCGGAGCCTATGGTAATGGGTTGTTTGAATACAACCCACGAACACAATCCGTAAAAAGTCTCTTGCCGAAGAATTTCGTTGAAAATAACAGTACTGAGATTTTTATTCAAGATGCGCTTGAGATTAAGGACACTATTGTCTTTGGAACCCCATACGGATTGTATTATATACCGATAAAAGGAGAGTTGTATAGAATAGAACTAAGCAACCCTGACGCTCCTTTGGATGATTATCAATTAAACTCGATTAAGTGTTTGGCGAAAAATGGAACTACCATATGGGCAGGAACTAAAGCCGGTTTTGTAGAAGTTCTTTTAGAAGAAAAACTAAAAGTCAACTACTTCAAAATCATGAGTTCAGGACAGGGACTAACGCCTCAAAGCGAGAATATTATCAACCGCATCAAAGTACTGGACAAAAAAATTATGTTATGTTCAGATAGAGGAATAAAGTTGTTCGATATCAATAGCAGAGAGATAAGTATGTTTGAAATCTCAGATGACTTAGACGAAAGTATGATTCTTGACATTGCTGTTGATGAGAATGATTATTGGATATGTACAAACGATAACGGACTTGTAAAATTCCATGCTGAGAATCGAACAACTGAGTTTATTACCGACGATAATGGACTTCAGGACAATAGTTTAAATGCCATTTTACTAACCAGTGAGAATAAGATATTTGTTGGAGGAAATAATGGATTTAATCATTTTTACTTAAACAATATCAAAAAAAATAAAGTAAAACCTCCTGTACATTTCACTGATTTTAAACTCTTCAATAAGTCAGTAGATTTTACCCTAGACAAAGGGTTAATTGATAAACATATTTCCAAATATAAAAGTTTAACCTTAAAATCGAATCAAAATGATGTTAGTTTCGATTTTATCGCTTTGAACTATAATTCTCCATATAACAACATGTACGCTTACATAATGGAAAACTACGACCAAGGATGGAATTATGTTGGGAACAAAACTATCGCGACTTACACTAATCTGCCACCTGGTGATTTTGTGCTAAAGGTGAAAGCTTCGAATAATGATGGGTTATGGACGTCTGAAGATTTAAGGATGGAAATCAAGGTTCTTCCGCCCTGGTATAAGACCTTTTGGGCATATTTTGGTTATATCGCTTTGATTTTACTTTTGTTATTTGCATTCTATAAAATTTTATTGAATTGGACCAAACTAAATCATAAACTTGAAATTGAGACTTTGGAAAAGGAGAAAACTGAATCTTTAATCAGGGAAAGGGTAGAGTTTTTCACCAATATTTCTCATGAATTTAAGACACCTCTAAGTCTTATTTTGGCACCTATAGATAATTTGATTGAAAATGGGGGGGGGGCAATAGAAGTGTATAAGCTAATCCGTCAAAATGCAAATCGCTTACTCCGTCTAATAAATCAGCTAATGGACTTTAGAAAAAATGAGACAGGGAACCTTAGTCGAAACCCAGAAGTATTTGAGATTAAAGAGTTCATGAATGACGTCATAGGCTCATTTGATATTTTGGCAAATCAACGTGAACTGTTATTTAGTCATGAACTGAGTGCTTTTACGAAGATCGAAACAGATAAGGACAAATTAGATAAAATACTCTTCAATATTTTATCGAATGCTTTTAGGGCATGTAGAAAGGGAGACAGTATCAAAGTTAGTTCTAGAATCTATTTAAATAACCAAAATTACTTTTTGGAAACTGTAATTAAAGATAATGGAATAGGAATAGCGCAAGACCATCTAAGTAAAATTTTTAATAGGTTTTATCAAGTCGAGCAGAACCCCGGGAGCACTGGAGTCGGCCTCTCGCTTGTAAAAGCATATGTTGACCTTTTAAATGGGGAGATTTTAGTAGAAAGCAGAAAAGGCGAAGGTACTAGCTTTAGGATTACCTTACCAGTAATAGTTCCAGATAAACCAGAAATTGATGTTCGCGTAATACGTGAAATTAATCCTGATGCAAATGAGGTCGTTGAGATTGAAATCAAAAATATGAACGTGAAATCGAAAAAGATACTTATTGTTGAAGATGAATTTGAGATTTTGACTTATTTAAGTCGGATTTTGGGAGAGGATTATACAATCATAAAAGCTGCGGATGGGGTAGAAGGCCTTGAGCGAACATTGGTTAGTTGGCCAGATTTAATTATCAGTGATGTCATGATGCCAAGAATGTCTGGCTTTGAGCTATGTACCGCAATCAAAGAGGATGTTCGAACTAACCATATACCAATAATACTACTTACCGCTATGTCCTCAGAGGAGAAAACAATTGAGGGAACGAAGTTTGGAGCTGATCTATATATTCACAAACCGTTTAACATAAATCTACTACAGGAACAAGTAAGGACTTTATTTTCTAATATAGAGAAACGAAAAGACAGCTATAGGGCAACCATTTCTCATAAAAACGAACATAAGACAAAGGAGGATGCGCAAGATCCTTTTGTCGAGAAAGTCACGAAAATTATTCTAGAACACCTGACAGATATGGCATTTAACGTTGCGGATTTAAGTAGTAAACTTGCCATGCACCGGACCAATCTTCATCATAAAATTAAGACTCTAACTGGACTGACCCCATCAGAATTCATACGCAGCGTGAGACTTGCTGAGGCTTTATCAAAGTTAAGAGAAAATTCGCTTAATGTTAGTGAAATAGCTTATACTGTGGGGTTTAATACTCCAGCCTATTTTACAAAGTGTTTCAAAAGACAATATGGATGCCTGCCGGGGGAATATAGAAAATATTTTGAGTCACTGCCACCTTCGGAATCCTAAAGATTATCTTAAGAATTGAACTAGAATCCATATCTAGTCCGGGAATATCATGCAAAATTACACCCGTAGACCCGTTGGGAGCTATTGATTTGGAACAGCGATTCTTTAACTACAATCTCCAATTCAATAGTATTTGTCCTACAGAAAACGAGACAACGCAACTCTAAAGCTTCAACAACTACATATCTTCCATAAATAACTACATATGTGAATGAGAGTTGGTAAATCAAAATATAGTTTTGGCTTGAATTAACCATGTGATATGAAAAAAACAAAAATTTTTCAATTGCTTTTAATATGTATGGGGGTTATTAGTTTGGTCCTTTTAATGGTCTGGATTGCATAACTGGTTTTAGTAGACTGTACCTCTTACATATCGTAGATGTTTATCTATCCATTTTTTTAATATAAATCAAAATTAATTATGAAAACTTTGAAATTTAGTTACTTGCTGGTCGCAATGACTTTCCTTTTTTTGGGAAGTTGCGGTAGCGATGATGAAGGAGGAGGAGCCTGTAATATTACTTGCCCTTCTGGTCAAATTGTAAGCGCAAATTGTGATTGTGTCCCGGATCCTAATGCAATTGTGTGCAATGGGTTGACATGCCCTTCCGGTCAAACCCTTAACGAACAGGATTGTGTATGCGCATGTACTCTTACATGTCCCACGGGACAAGTGCTCAACGAAGAAGACTGTGCATGCGAGATTGATACTACGGGTCTTACAACCTTAATTGTAGACATGTCTTTTGAGCAAGATTTTAGTGATGCAAGTGGAAACAACCTTAATGGAACTGGAGCAGGAACCATAGATTTTGTATTTGATAATGACCTCGGGAGAAACGTCGCTGAGTTTGCCGAAGATGGTTATGTGAAATTACCGCTTGATGAAAAACTGAATTTTGGTACTGACAAGGATTTTACTTTTTCGGTTTGGGTAAAGACCTCTACAACAATTAATTCTGATCCTGCCATCATTAGTTCGCAGGACTGGAATGCGGGAAGTAATCCGGGCTTTGGAATTTATCTGCAAGACGACGATGACAAAGGAGGGGGAGTTCGCGAGTATTGGAAATTCAAAAGTAGTGGAGGCACACTTGACATGGATGGGCATGATATAGTTACCAATGGCTGGGGTCCAGGTTTTGAAACTGTAGTTGATGGTGCATGGACAATGCTTACCATTACAGCTGACCGGGACGGGAATGTTACGGCCTATCAGGACGGTATCCAACGCGGGCAGACAACGTTTACAGAAGGCGGAGATCCAGCGGCAGCTTTTATTGGCGATTTGAACTCACCCAATCCGTGGGTCATCATGCAGCATGGTGCGGTAGAGGATATTGCAGTGGGCCCTTATGACAAAGACTTTGCAGGAAGAATTGCTAACGTTAAGATCTATGAAGGGGTATTGACCTCAGCAGAAGTTGGAAGCCTCTTTGCCGAGGAGACCACCAATGGTACAGGTGGAAGTGGTATTGTAGTCGATATGTCCTTTGAACAAGACCTTAATGATGCCAGTGGAAATGGCCTCAATGGCACCGGGGTAGGGACTGTGGACATTGTATTTGACGATGATCTCGGAAGAAATGTGGCTGAGTTTGCCGAAGATGGTTATGTGAAATTACCGATCGACGAAAAACTGAACTTTGGCACAGATAAAGATTTTACTTTTTCAATTCTGGTAAAGACCTCTACAACGATCAATTCTGATCCTGCCATCATTAGTTCGCAGGACTGGAATGCGGGAAGCAACCCGGGCTTCGGAATTTATCTTCAGGATGATGATGATAAAGGAGGCGGAGTTCGAGAATATTGGAAATTCAAAAGTAGCGGTGGTACTCTTGATATGGACGGTCATGACATTGTGATCAATGGATGGGGCGAAGGATTTGAGACCGTAGTGGATGGAGCATGGACTATGCTTACCATTACAGCTGACCGGGACGGGAATGTCACGGCCTATCAGGATGGTATCCAGCGCGGGCAGACAACGTTTACAGAAGGCGGAGATCCAGCGGCAGCTTTTATTGGCGATTTGACCTCGCCTAATCCGTGGGTCATCATGCAGCATGGTGGGGTTGAGGATCCTGCAGTGGGTCCCTACGATAAGGATTTTTCGGGGAGGATAGCTGATGTCAAAATTTACGATAGAGTATTGACCGCATCTGAAGTGGCAAATTTGTTTCCGTTCTAAGGGTTTATAAACTGCTGTTGAAATAGGCTATAAAGTATCCCCGTCATGTGTTCGGCGGGGATATTTTTTTTCTTACACCAAAAAATTATCGCGGTAGGAGTTAGACACGGTATATTATTCTTCAGGTTTAAAAACCCTAACCGATTTAACAGTAGAGTATACATTAAATGATTTGACAAAAATGAAAATTTCACCTAAACATTATCTTAATTACTCAAGCAGGTATTTAAAAAGTATTGTTCTATTGCCTGTTTTTCTTTTTATTTCTTTCCTAAGTCACGCACAAAACCTTAGAATCACGGGTACTGTTACTTCTGATGGAGCTCCATTGATTGGAGCTACTATTCATGTACAGGGAACTTTAAATGGAATTACTACTGATTTTGATGGAAATTACTCAATCAATGCGAAATCATCTGATATATTAGTGTATTCCTATATTGGTTATAAGGAGCAAAAAGTCTCGGTTGGGACAAATTTAGAAATCAACATTGAACTTAGTGAGGATGCTGCGAAATTAGATGAAGTTGTGGTAACTGCTTTAGGAATAACAAGAGAGAAAAAAGCACTTGGTTATTCGGTTCAAGAACTTCATGGAGATGATATCAGTAAAGTAAAAGATGGCAATTTTATTAATAACCTTCAAGGAAAGGTGGCTGGTGCACAAATCATTAATTCTACAGGTGCGGTTGGAGGAGCCTCCACAATTTTCATAAGGGGTACTGCTTCACTTTCAGGTGACAATGAGCCACTTTTTGTTGTAGACGGAGTTCCCATTAATAATGAAGTGGTTCAAACTTCGTGGGTAGGGTTTGAGTCTCCATCCAATTCCAATTCAGATGGTTTTGAAAGCGGAGAAGTTGACTACGGAAATGCAGCGTCAGAGATTAATCCCAATGATGTTGAAAGCGTCACAATTCTGAAAGGAGCAAGTGCAGCTGCACTATATGGATCTCGTGCTGCAAATGGAGTTATCTTAATAACCACCAAATCTGGTAAAGGGTCCAAGGGTCTTGGTATAGAATTAAATACTTCTCTGACTTTTCAATCGCCTTTGAGAACGCCAAGATTTCAGACTCAATATGGGGCAGGCCTATTTAATCAATATAGCTATGTCGACGGTGAAGGTGGAGGTGTTTTTGACAATGCAGCGGTTAATTTTGGTCCAAGACTCGATGGCAGACTGATTTCACAGCTTGATTATCCTTTTCCCGGACGTGCCATAGTTAAGCCATGGGTTAGCAGACTTGGGTCTGACCCCTATCGCGCATTCCTTGAAACTGGAATTACAAGAACTAACAATATTGCTGTTACAGAAGGGAACGAAATGGGTAATCTAAGGCTTTCTTATACAAATTACGATCAAAAAGGTATGGTTCCTAATACGGGACTTAAAAGAAATACCGTCTCATTTGCTGCAAAAAGAACTATTAGTGATCGGGTCAAAGCATCCGGTGCAATCACTTACATTAATACGGATAGTCATAACAGGCCTAATTTGGGTTCTAATAATCCATATAATCCCTTGGTTCGTTTACTTACTTTAGGCCAAAATGAGTCTTTAGAAGAAATGAAAGATTATTGGGTTCCATTTAAGGAGGGTATAGAAGAAGCTAGACCAGCAAGTGGAGTTAATCCTTATTTTTTGGTAAACGAAAATACCAATGCGCAAAAAAAGGATAGAATCTATGGGAATATCAATATCAATTATAAACTAGCATCCGATCTAAATCTCAACTTAAGATCAGGCGTAGACTTCTATAACGACCGAAGGTTGGAAAAAAAAGCACAAACAAATTTTACTTTTGGCAGTTATCGGGAATCAAGAGTCTTTTTTACTGAATTTAACTCAGATTTTTTGCTAACATACGCTCCAATTAACGAGCAATCCAATTTTAAGTATTCAATAAATTTTGGAGGTACTTTAATGAGGCAAAGACAGGAGCAGACCAGACTATTTGCCCCCGAACTTGAAGTGCCTGGAGTATACAATATTGGAAACACTCGTGGCGATGCCAGAGCTTCTCAATTCATAAGGCTAAGGGGAATGAACAGTTTGTACGGTTCTGGTCAATTTGGTTACAAAAACATGCTGTATTTAGATGTAGCGGTGCGAAATGACTGGTCTAGTACATTGCCTAAAGGAAATAACTCATTCTTGTATCCGTCTTTGTCTTTTTCAGGAATAATCACGGAACTTTTTGATGAAAGACCTAGTTGGCTAACTTTTGCTAAAATAAGAGGAAGCATTGCACAAGTAGGAAAGGATGCTGAACCATATCAGCTAGAAAACAAATTAATTTATGGAGATGGATTTGCAAATGCACCAATAGTTTCCCGATCTGCCATAATTGCTAATCCTAATATTAAGCCAGAAATTACTACTTCGTATGAGGTTGGAGCAGACTTTCGAATATTTGACAGTAGGTTTAACATCGACATGTCTTATTATAGTGCTACTAGCAAAAATCAATCTTTGGAAATAGGACTACCTCCGGAATCTGGATATTCTAGAAGGACGCTAAATGTTGGTAAACTACGAAATTGGGGATTTGAGGTGGTTGCAGGAATTTCAGCTGTCAGAAGCAAGGACTTTCAATGGGATATAGATTTAAACTTTTCGAGAAATAGAAGTGAGGTCATAGAATTCAATGATGACTTGTTTGATGAAAATTTTAGGTTTAACGTTTTTGAAAGATGGTTGAACTTTGATCATGTAAAGGGACAACCCTTGGGTAATGGCTACGGAGACTATCTTGTATATTGGGACCCGGCCACTAAACAAGTGGGTGCACAGAAGGATTTGGGACCTAATGCGAGATTGGTACATAGCAATGCGGGTACTCCATTAGAATCTGATGATTTTGGTTTGTTGGAAGGGAAAACACTCATTGACAATGTGTATCCAGATTGGATAGGAGGAGTCCGCAACACTTTGAGATATAAAAATATCAGTTTGGGTTTTTTATTTGATTTTCGGAAGGGGGGAATATTTTACTCCCGGACTCACGTACTTGGAAACATGAGGGGGGCGCTTCAGGAGTCTGTCGAAGTGCTCGGAAATCGAGATGAATTTGCTGATGCTGATGGGTTTGTGGTTGGAAACGGGGTCAGACTTCCCGACGGGGTAACTTGGGATACCTATACTGGAGACTTAGTGGAAAACGATCGTAAAATTCCAATAAATCGATATTATGGTCCAACTGACGGTTATTTTGGCAATGATCATGGTGGTTCATTTGATGCTTCATTTATAAAATTAAGAGAGGTAAATCTGACTTTCTTTTTACCAAAATCTGTTACAAAACTTATTGGAATACAAGATGGACGATTTTCAATAATAGGAAGAAACCTCTTATTATGGTCGAAGGCTCCCCATGTAGACCCTGAAACTTCTGCATATGGAGGTAGGGCTCAAGGCGTAGAGATGATAACAGTCCCCTCGGCTAGAAGCATAGGTGTAAATTTAAACTTAAGATTATAATGAAGGTAAGATTCAAAATTTCGATAATCATTTTCTGTTTTATATTAAGTAATATTTCTTGTTCAGAAGACTTATTAGAACTAAACGAAAATCCAAATGTATCAACAGGCAATGTAGACCCAAAGCAACTTTTCGGATCTGTTCTGTTTGGCTATTTGGAGCAGATTGATGGAAGTAAAAGCCGATTCAATGCCGGCTTTGGAGTCTGTGGTCAATGGGCCCAACAATTTGCCATAAAAAACGACGTATTCGGGTATTACGCAACTGATAATGGTTTATTCAATAGGGTATGGGAAGAATTCTATAATATTTCGGGGTCATTGAGAAATGCTAATGCATTAATTGAACTTTCAGAAGAACAAGATTTCAGAGCTTATGAAGCATGTACAAGAATTTTGAAGGTTTATATGTTTTCGGTAATTACAGACTTATGGGGAGATGTACCATATTTTGATGCTGGAAAAGCAAATCTTGAAGGGAGTCAATTTCAGTTACCAGTTTTTGACATGCAAGAGAATATATACGATGATATGATAAGTCAATTGGAAATTGCTAACAATCTTTTGTCTAGGCTTAGGGCAAATGAAAGGGTCGAGAATGACTTATTGTATAGTGGGAATATGCTAAAATGGAGAAAATTTTCCAATTCTCTAAAATTAAGATTACTGGTTAGAATTTCAAATAAGAAAGACACTTGGCCTAAAGTCACCGAAATTTTCAATAACCCCTCAACTTTCCCAATTTTTGAGAGCATAGATGACCAAGCTAATATAAGGTATAATATTGATGGGGCGGTATATCCCCCGCATTGGTTAACAGAAGCTGAACTAACGAGGGAACAGGTCGATAGGACATCTGAAACAATGGTGAAGATTTTAACTAAGACTTCAACCGTGGATCCGAGGCTTTTCGTATTCTGTGAACCTACCCAAGAATCTGTTTTCTCTGGGGGACCTCTGGAATATGTTGGGCAACCGGTTGGGCTAATCAATGATACTGCACCGCAAAGTCAAAG
The DNA here is from genome assembly GCA_045046905.1 of Flavobacteriaceae bacterium. Lineage (GTDB taxonomy): Bacteria > Bacteroidota > Bacteroidia > Flavobacteriales > Flavobacteriaceae > JASFYU01. The sequence continues at coordinate 28,972 of JASFYU010000052.1, forward strand.
GTCAACCTTAGGACTCGGAATTAGAAATTTGGAAATATATTGGCTGCAAAGTTATGCTGAGGTAGAACTTATTCGTACCGAAGCTCAATTTCTAGGTCACGTTGGCGGAAATGCCTCGGACTCATATAATAAAGGTATACAGGCATCTTTTGATAGTTTTGTCACACAAAATCAATTAGAACTAGATTATTTTAATAATCCTGAAAATCATTTTTCTGATACCAACGCCTTAGAACAAATCATTACCCAAAGATGGATTGATAATTTTCTTAACGGATATGAAGGACTATCCGTTTGGAGGAGAACAGGGTTTCCCGATTTGGTAGCGGTCAGTGGTCAATCAACTATTCCACGCCGATTTATATATCCCGATAAATCTTTAGATACAAATCCCTTAAATGCTCAAAATGCCATTGATCGGAATCCATTAAATGGAAATAATACAATTTTTGCTTCGGTATGGTGGGACGACAGGTAAATGAAGATGCTTGAATTACAAGAATACAAGATTTTAATATCTAAAGAATTCCTCGACGCTCTGCGTCGGGGTTAGGAGGAAAGTTTGAAATCTGATTGTTTTCATAAAACTAAAAAATAAGTTTTTTTCCGCTCGATACCTCGATGGCTCTGCCTCGGAGTAGTTCATTATAAAAATTAAAATTACTCCCTACGATTTTCAAAACAGGAATCTAAATAGTTCAATATATAAAAAGGAATTAATGACTAAATATTCGTCAAAAAGTATTGGTAATACAAAATTTATGATTCTAAATTCAAATGAGTTATATCTAAACAAGTATTATGCATGTTTAAAAAAATCAAACTTAAAGTTGTGTATAATCTTAATTTGTGCGGTATTTCCCTTGGGACTACATGCACAAGACGCGATTACGATTACTGGAGCTGTTACTTCAAATGGCGAACCTCTTTTGGGAGTTACCATACAAATTCAGGGCTCATTAAATGGAACTACCACTGATTTTGATGGGAACTACGGTATTGAGGCTGTCTCGTCTGATATATTGGTATTTACTTCTTTGGGTTTCCAAAGTGAACAGGAAACAATAGGGGGAAGGACCGTAATTAATGTTGAATTGAAGGAAGATGCAGCGAAACTTGACGAGGTAGTTGTAACCGCTTTGGGGATTACACGTGAAAAAAAAGCACTTGGATATGCGTTTCAGGAAGTAGGAGAATCAGATTTTAATGTTGCTAAAGAAGTTAACGTTATGAATGCCTTAGCCGGAAAGATCTCAGGCGTTCAAATTACCAGGGGTCCAGGAGGACCGGCTGCCTCAACTAGGGTTGTTATTAGGGGAAATAGTTCGCTAACAGGGAATAATCAGCCGTTGTATGTGGTAGATGGAGTACCTATTAATAACAGTACCGTATCCCAAGGAGGGATTGATTATGGGGGAGGGATCAATGACATTAACCCTGAAGATATAGCTTCTATATCTGTATTAAAAGGGCCAAACGCTGCGGCCCTGTACGGAGCGAGAGGCCAAAACGGAGTTATTATTGTTACGACCAAGTCGGGAATAGGTCAAAAAGGAATTGGGCTGGAGTTCACCTCCAATACGACCTTTGAAAATATAGCATTACTTCCAGACTATCAAAATGAATGGGGTCAGGGGAAAAATGGGACTATAGGTGAATTAAATGAAGATGGTATTCCAAATTTAACAACACGTACAGATGAAAGCTGGGGAGGGAGAATTGAAGGACAGCCTTATTTGAATTGGGATAGAAATAACACCTTAAGTAACTATACGGCGTCTGATGTTAAGGGTTTTTTTAATACAGCCGTTACCCAGACCAATACGATTGCGCTTAGTGGTGGTAATGAGAGTGCCAACTTTAGACTTTCTTTAACAGATGTAGATTATGATGGGATATTACCCAATACAACATTTGATAGGCAATCCGTCAACCTAAATATTTCATCAAAACTGACAGAAGATTTAGTGTTAAACGCTAAAGCTAATTACATAACCCATTCCTCCGTGAACAGGCCACTTCTTGGCAATAAAGATTTGCAAAAAGTAACTAGATTTGTGTACCGGATTCCAAGAACGGTTCATCGTAGTCAATTGATACCAGTTGCCTATCCTGAGTCAAATCAAGAATGGGACCCACAACAACGGGATGGTGATCCGGTTACGTGGAATAATAGCCAATCAACTACCAACCCTTATTGGGACCTGTATAACAACCCTAATACAGATAGTAGAAGCCGTCTAATAGGATTGTTAGGGCTCAATTACCAGGCTAAAGACTGGCTGAACTTCATGGTCAGGACCGGGTTGGATCGATACAATACCAAGGCAAAAAGGAGAATTGCCCAACAATCCAGAGGCACCAACAATAGATTTAAATTGGGCTCCCTATTTGAACAAAACCTCACAGTCCGTGAGCTTAATGTCGATTTTCTTATTAAAGCGGAGCACAGCTTTTGGCAGGAATTTAATGTGTCATTGAGTTTTGGAGGAAATCATTTATCTCAAGAAACAGAATCACTACAAAATAGTGGTTTTGATTTTATTGCTGCGGATAATTTTTCCTTGAGTAATCTCAATATAACAGATCCTCCCATACCCTTTGTTTCCAACCGGGAGGTAAATTCATTATATGCATTTGGTCAAATTGCCTATAAAGACTATCTGTACGTAGACCTGTCCGTACGTAACGATTGGTCTTCTACACTTCCCGTCAGCAACAATTCTATATTTTATCCTGCAGTATCTTCAAGTTTTGTTTTTACAGATGCATTCAATTTATCAAATGATATTTTAAGCTTCGGTAAATTGAGATTTTCTCTGGCCGAAGTGGGAAATGATACAGATCCTTATCAATTAAACCCCGTATTTTCGATTAATTCCAATGGATATAATAATTTACCATTTGCTAGCCAAGGAACTTTGTTGCCTGCAGTTGATTTAAAGCCTGAATTAACCAGATCCATTGAATTCGGAGCAGATCTCAGGTTCTTTAAAAACAGAATTGGAGTCGATTTTTCCTGGTATAAATCCAAGACCACCAATCAGATAATTGAAGCAGATGTTTCAAGGTCATCTGGTTTTACTAGAAAAATATTCAATGCGGGAGAAATACAAAATGATGGTATAGAAGTTTCGCTTGATGCGGATATTTTTGACGGAAAAGATTTTAAGTGGAACACCACGGTTAATTTTGCTAAGAACAATTCATTGGTCGTTTCTCTATTACCGAATGAGAAATCTGTGATTCTTGGTTTTGGCCCTCGTCCTGGCTCATCTATACAGGCCATAGAAGGACAGCCCTATGGAGTGATCGTTGGGAAAAAATACCGAAGGGATCCATTGGGAAGAATTGTGGTGGACAGAAACGGTTTGGTCGCCTCAGATGGCGAAATAGACGTCATTGGGAATTTCACTCCCGATTGGATAGGAGGGATTAGAAATATGGTTAGTTATAAAAATTTATCTCTCAGTTTTTTGGTAGATGTTAAAATGGGAGGTGATGTCCTATCACAAAGTGAATGGATATTACCCGATCAAGGACTGGCGAAGGAGTCAGCCCAAGGAAGGGAGGCATGGTATGAATCAGAAGCAAACCGATTTGCTGCCGGAATTCTTAACCCAAACTTGTGGACTCCAACAGGAGGGGTATTTTGGCCGAACACCGCCCAGGAGGTGCGGGATGCTAGCGGAAACGTGGTTGGGTTCAGGCAAAATGATCGTTTTGCAAGTCCGGAACCTTTTTGGGATAGGTTATACGATGATAACATAGCAGAGTTTGCCTTATCTGATGCTAGTTTTGTTAAACTTAGGGAAGTGACCCTAACTTATAACTTGCCAGTAAAAATTTTGTCAAAATTACCCTTTACCGGCCTAAGCTTTTCTTTAACTGGACGAAATTTATGGATCATTCACAAGAACACAAAACATATTGATCCAGAGACCAATGTTGGAAGTGGAAATGGACAACAAGGGCTAGAGTTTTTTCAACAGCCATCTACCAGAAGTATCGGATTCAACCTAAGTATGAAGTTTTAAATCAGAAATTCATGAATAATATCAAAATATTTAATCAAAGTTGGTTTTCAATGACTTCCTATCGAAAACAATTGATGCGACTAGTTCTTATTTTATTTTTGGCACTATCCGCTTGTGACGATGGTTTTGAAGAATTAAATGTTGACCCTGTGAACCCAACTACCATAGATGTCGACCTCATTATTTCAAAAGCAATTTTCTCATTTGTAGATAGTCAATTTAGTGCAAATTTGGAAGTTGGTATGGAGTATGCGCATATGGCAGCGGAAAACAATTCTTTAGTAGGTCAATATGTTTCAGATGAAGCCAGAGCGGACGGCATTTGGCTCGATATGTTTGTTCAAGCTTCCAATATTAACACAGCCTACCAAAGGACAGGACAAGGAGGAGAGGATGAGGACTTGCTAAAGCATGCGGTCGTCACCATTTTACGCAGTATGTATTTTCAATATATTACAGATGTTTTTGGAAACATTCCATATTTGGAGGCCGGAAAAGGCTTAGAGGGAATTTCCCGCCCTGTTTATAAAGGACAGGAATTCATTTATAAGGATATCTTCCCTGAGTTGGACAGGGCCATGGGTCTGATTGGAAGTGCAACAAGTAGTGGCTTGAGCAGCGCCGATGTTTTGTACAATGATGATTTGCAACTGTGGAAAAAATTGGCCAACTCCCTAAAACTGAGAATGGCCATGAGAATGCGTTTTGCGGATCCATCAACTGCAACACAGTTTATTACAGAAGCTATTGCAGATCCGCTTATTTCGTCCAATGAGGAATCGGCGATGATCACACGTTTTTTTAGCGGGAGGACTCAGGACCAGAGCCCTTGGTACAATCATGCCCTGGGAAATTTTGTGTTGATTGGAGATTTTATTATCGATCATTTAATTAAAACCAATGATCCTCGTTTGTTCGTATATGCAGCACCGGTCATTAATATGCCTACAGTATATCAAGGACTTACCAATGGTATTTCTGAACCTATAATTGATAAAAGAAAAAATCGTTCCCTAAGCGGTCCTGCTACCTATAGCCCCTTAAATCCAACAATAATTTTTTCATATGCAGAAGTAGAGTTTTTACTTGCTGAGGCAGCACTTATCGGAATTGGCAGTGGAAGTGCTCAAAATCACTTCCGTAATGGAATTGAAATGTCACTTGAATACTGGAAGAAAGTAGTTGATGAGGCTATAGCGTTAGATATAACCGAAAACTACACGTCCAATACCACTTCAGATGCAGATATAATTCCCTTAACCGATACCGATATACAGACATTCACAGCTTCCGCTATTGCCACACTTACTGGAAGTGAAGAAGAGCAATTAAAACAAATAATGGAACAAAAGTGGGTGGCTTTTTTCCAAACTGGAATGGAGGCTTGGTCAGAGATTATAAGAACAGGATACCCGGAAATTCCGGTGCGTACAACCTCCGATATTCCTGCAGTTTTTCTCGGCACAACCAATGGTTTTTTGCCTAGAAGAATACTTCACCCATTAAGTGAAAAGGCTTTGAATCCTGAGAATTATGCAATAGCCGTTGAAAATGACAGCAAAGAGGATCTGTTATCACGAATGTGGTGGGATAAAAAGTGATACAGTACATTATTAATGGATTCCATTTTTGCTAAAAAAATAAGATTGAACCATACCATTTTGAGCATCATATGATGTTATTTTTGTTAGTTAATTTAAAAGGAGGGGATTGATTACCCCCTCCTTTTTACCTTTAAACCTGAGTTCGACCTAAGGTTTAATCTACAGAATACAAATAAAAGCTAAGATTTGAAATGGAAAATTTGAAGGAATATCTGGATATTTCAAA
>JASFYU010000053.1:0-38979 GCA_045046905.1 Flavobacteriaceae bacterium
TCACGCTGCGAGAGCTGTGATTTTTAAAATCCCTCATTGAGGGTTTAATTCTCCGAGGCCTGCCTGCGGTAGGCAGGCTTGTCTCGAAATGAAAAAAGTTTTTTCGGAAGCATACCTCGTACCCTTGGGTCGAGGTTGATGATTCAAGATGCAAAGGGCCTAAAATTTGATTTCACCCGCACCTTTACCGCCTTTCTTTTCAGCCTTCTTTAATTTTCGAACTTGTTTTTTTGATGGGCCGAGGTCTACATCTTCCGCACCGCTGCCTTTATTTTTCCCCTTCTTTTTCTTCTTCATTGCGTTCTTTTTGATTTCTCCCCCATTTTCTCCTGCCTTTTGGTCTTCTATGGCTTCAGGGTCACTGTGGAAATCAAAACGATACGATACTCCCATGGTCACGAACACCCTTGAAGGTGTGTTTTTAAAACTTGCACCCATGTTTATATCGACTTGAAGATCCTCGTTTAACAAATGAGCGACACCGCCCCTCAACAAAACATCTGAATATCGGTCGCTTTGGATTCCTTGGTGCTCTATAAAAGAACTCCATTTAGGATTTCGAAATGCATGTGATATTGAAATCAAATAGCTAAGCTCAGGAAAATCGGTACTTATTCTATCATAGGCAATATTGGTAATCAATACAAAACGGGGAGTAAGCCTACTTTGAGTAGCGACCATACCTCTGTATGATACCGTTGGATCACCCACATAAAATGGGTTTTCCCCTATATTAAAAGTAGCTCCGCCATATACGGAAATAGAGGGAATCAAATTTTTCAATTGAAAAACATGATTGGCTCTCCAACTACGAATATTAGGTTTATTTCTTTCGGGGTCTTTATAGCGGTCATAGATTAAGTATTTTAGACCTACGCGATTTCTTGAAAAATCAGTAAATGATTCTTCGGAGCCAAGGCTAGTATAGGCTGTTTTCTGATTTTGAAAAGTACCCTCATAGTTAATTTCGAGCTCTTCGAATAGAAGTCCGTAACGCAATGAAACATCTGTACCCCAAATATCGGACTGTGTATTCAAAAGTGTATGGTCACTTTGTTCATAAAATACTCCTATTTCTGCCTGAAGTACATTTTTGCCTACGGCATAAGCACTTACTGACAGTCCGGGTCGGTTTGAATTAATAACATCGGTATATTGTGATAGCACAAGAAAAGGTGATGAAAAAAGAAACGCAAAAGCAAATTGTTTTATCGTATTCCCAGCAGTGGGTTTAATACCCCACCAATTGGGTCGAATTAAATATGTTCTTTTCTTATTCATATTTGGTACGCTTGTATCGAGCTAGTTGATCCATTGTGAATGCATGCCCATGGTTATGATTTTAATATTATTTTAAGACTTTTGCCCTCCTAATACAACGGTATAATTGTACTTTTGATATAAATCACAACAAAATAATATGGGTTTTTTAAAAACAATTTTAATTATCCTGCTGGTATATTATATGCTCAAAATGGTGGCCAAGTGGTTTGCTCCTAGATTGTTCAGTTATGCGGCGAAAAAGACCGAGGCGCACTTTCAAGAAAAATTCAGGGATTTCGGAAACCAAAATGGATATGGAGAGGAACAAATAAGGGATGTAATTATTGATAAAAAGACGACTAAAAAGGGCGATAATTCACAAAAAGTTGGTGAATATATTGATTTTGAGGAAGTAGATTGATTATTTTAGCAGCACCAACTTACGAACTCAATTCATGCGAACAGGTCTAAAGGCGTTCTTGATTCATTTTTTTGTTACAACATTTTTTGTTCTTGCTTCTCTAGCCTATTTTCATCCCGTACTTCAAGGTAAGGTTATCGAACAATCTGATATTCGCCAATACACCGGTATGGCGAAGGAACAGAATGATTTCCGAAAGCGTACCAGCGAGGAACCCTATTGGACAAACAGTGCTTTTGGTGGCATGCCCACCTATCAGTTAGGGGCCTATTACCCCCATAACTATATAAAAAAGTTAGATGGCCTTATTCGTTTTCTACCGAGGCCGGCAGATTACCTATTTCTATATTTTATAGGTTTTTATATTCTTCTTTGTTGCTTGAAGGTTGATTATAGGTTGGCGGTTCTTGGAGCATTGGCCTTTGGTTTTTCGACCTATATGATTATTATATTGGGTGTAGGGCATAATGCCAAAGCCCATGCTTTGGGGTACCTACCCATGCTTTTGGGTGGAATAGTCCTAGTGTTTAGAAAAAAATATCTTTGGGGCTTTGTCCTCACGGCAATCGCCATGGCACTCGAAGTGGGGGCCAACCATTATCAAATGACCTACTATTTTATGCTTTTGGTTTTGATTTTAGGAATTGCCTACTTCATAGATGCCATACGAAAAAAGAAATTGAGGCATTACTTTTCTTCGGTAGGGCTCTTGGTTGCGGCTGTAGTATTGGGTATTGCTGCAAATGCTACAGGCCTTATGGCTACCAAAGAATATGCCGATTGGAGTACAAGAGGAAAATCACAGCTTACCATAAACCCTGACGGTTCTTTAAAAGAGAACACTCAAGGTTTGAGCAAGGCATACATTACCCAGTACAGTTATGGTATTGCCGAATCATTAAACTTATTTGTTCCGCGTCTTTTTGGTGGATCCAATGCTGAGGATTTAGGAGAAGACTCCAAGACGTATGATTTTTTAATAGATCAAGGTGTATCAAAAAGTCAGGCACTTCAATTCTCTAGTAATATAGCCTTGTATTGGGGAAAGCAACCGGGCACTTCAGGCCCGGCGTATATAGGTGCGATTATCTTCTTTTTATTCATTCTTGGACTGATTATAGTCAGAGGAAGAGCCAAATGGTGGCTTTTGGGAGGGGTTTTAATGTCTTTACTCTTATCATGGGGCAAGAATTTCAGCTTTCTGACCGATTTTCTGATTGATTATTTTCCACTCTATGATAAGTTTCGGGCGGTGTCTTCGATACAGGTGATTTTAGAACTCTGTGCTCCTATTTTGGCGATTTTGGCTTTAAGCGTGGTATTCAATACGTATGTCTCCAAATCCAAAAAACTTAAAGCCCTTAAAATTTCAATCTTTATTATAGGGGGGTTAGGGGCTGCTCTTTTTCTATTCAAGGGAATGTTCGATTTTGAGGGTGCTAGCGACAGTACTATTTTGCGGTATTATGGTGATGAAATGTTATCCTTAATCCAATTAGATAGAAAAGCTGTATACAACAGCGACCTCTTTCGTTCATTGATATATGTGCTTTTGACAGCCGTAGTAATTTGGTTATTCATCAAAGAAAAATTAAATAGGAATAGTACTACTATTGCCCTTGCCGTGCTACTGGTTTTTGATTTGGTCGGGATCGACCTCCGATATGTAGACAAAGATAATTTTGTTTCTAAACGAAGAATGTCACAACCTTTTCCGGAAACCGCATTGGATAAACAAATTCAAAAAGACACTGCTATTTTTCGGGTATATGACACCGCTGAAGGCCTTAATGGTGCTCGTACCTCATATTATCATCAATCGATTGGAGGATATCACGCCGCCAAACCTGCCGGGATTCAAGATCTGTTCGAATTTCATATTTACACTAACAATGTTCGTGTACTAAACATGCTGAACGTAAAGTATATTGTACAACAAGATGAGGAGGGCAAGAGTTATGCGGCCCTTAACCCCAATGCGAACGGCAATGCCTGGTTTGTTGAAAAATTGGTCGAAGTTCAAAGTGCAAATGACGAAATACTTCAATTAAAAGAATTTGATGAAAAGAAAGAAGCGATTGTAAACACCAGTACCTTTCCTGTCGCCTATAGGGTCAATTATAGTGTTGATTCATTGGTGTCGATTAGATTGAAAGCGTATAAACCCAATCATTTGACCTATACTTCTAAGAACCCAAATGCCGGGGTAGCCGTATTTTCAGAAATGTATTATGGCAATGGTTGGAATGCCTATATCGATGGCAACCCCAAAGATTATTTCAAGGTTAATTATGTGCTTCGGGCATTAAAAGTTCCTGAAGGAGAACATATCATAGAATTCAAATTTGAACCCTCTATTGTTGAAAAGGGAAGTAAGATTGCCTTGGCAAGCTCCATTTTATTAGGGCTTATTGTACTCGGTGGGCTTGGATTTTCATTTCAGCAATATAAGCGTGAAGAAAAAGAAAAGAAAAAACCTAATGCCTAAGGTATTAATTATTGCGTATTATTGGCCACCTGCCGGTGGGCCCGGAGTACAGCGGTGGTTGAAATTTGTCAAATATCTTAGAGATTTTGATATAGAACCTGTCTTGTACATTCCTAAAAATCCGCAGTATCCGATACAAGATGTCTCTTTGTTGAGTGAAATCCCGAAATACCTTACAATTTACCGGTATCCCATTAGAGAGCCCTATGGGTTGGCTCGCTTCGTATCGCCTAAAAAAACGCAACGCATCAGTTCTGGTATCATTCAAACAAATAATCAGTCTATCATAGAAAAGATACTGTTATGGGTACGGGGCAATCTCTTTATTCCCGATGCACGAAAATATTGGATTAAACCTTCAGTTAAATTCCTTTCCGAAGTATTGGAAAAAGAGAAAATCGATACCATTATTACTACTGGGCCACCCCACAGTATACATATGATAGGATATGGCTTGAAACAAAAGCACAGGCTAAAATGGCTTGCCGATTTTCGCGATCCATGGACCTCTATTGGGTATCATAAAAAGCTAAAACTAACCGCTTCCTCTCGAAGAAAACATAAGAAACTTGAGCGATGCGTTTTGCAAGCTGCCGACAAGGTCATAGTTACTAGCCATAGCACTAAAAAAGAATTTGAAAACATCACATCAAAACCTATACGGGTAATCACCAACGGATACGATAGTGACTACAAAGGTAATCAGCAATTAGACAGGCGGTTTACGGTTTCTCATATTGGTTCTTTGCTTACAGGTAGGAGTCCAAAAAATCTATGGCAGGTTTTTGCAGAATTGATTGATGCGTCCGAGGATTTTAAAAAACAGTTTCGCCTGCAACTTATAGGCGTGGTCAGTGAAGATGTTTTGGCTAGTATTTATGAAAACGGACTGAAGGAGTATGTAGAAATTGTAGGTTATCTTTCGCATGAAGAAGCTGTACAATATCAGCGAAAATCACAAGTTTTATTGCTCGTCGAGATAGACTCAGAGGAGACTCAAGGTATTATTCCAGGAAAATTATTCGAGTATATGGCCGCCAAACGCCCCATATTGGGCCTAGGGCCTAAGCAATGGGAGGCGGGTAGAATACTTGTAGAAACCGAGACAGGTGAAGCCTTTACCTATGATAGTCATACCCGTCTAAAAAGTGTACTTTTAGAATGGTTTACAGCTTTTGGTAATGAAAACCTGAATGTCGCCTCAAAGGGTATCGAGCGCTACAGTCGAAAAGAACTCACAAAACAACTCGCCAAACACCTCTCATGGGAATCGTTTTAAAACAATCACTGAATAATGCCATAATTACGTATGTGGGTTTTGGCATCGGTGCACTCAACACCTTATTTCTCTATACCAATTTCATGTCAGATGAATATTATGGCTTGGTCAATGTAATACTATCTGCATCTGCTGTTGTTATGCCACTTTTGGCCTTTGGCGTACCAAATACATTGATAAAATACTATAGCAGCTTTCAAAGCGATGCCGATTCTGATGGTTTTTTGACCCTGATGTTAGTGTTGCCTCTGGCATTGCTATTGCCCATTGCAGGCATATCCTTTTTGGCCTATGAGAGCATTGGAACCTTTTTGTCGAATGAAAACCCCATTGTGAAAGACTATGTTTGGTATATTTTCCTGATCGGAATGGCCATGGCCTATTTCGAGATATTCTACGCATGGGCCCGTATTCGTATGAAATCTGTTTTCGGCAATTTTATGAAAGAGATTTTCTGTAGAGTAGGGCAGACCATTCTGTTGGTATTGCTCTTGCTGAACATTATTTCAATACCATTCTTTTTAAAGGCTTTGGTCGCAATTTATGTATTGCGAACGGTAGTCATGAAAATATATGCCTTTAGACTGCGAATGCCAAAGATTACATTTTGCTTTCCTGAAAATGTTCGTGAAATCATTATGTATAGTGCCTTGATTATTTTAGGAGGCTCTGCAGCTATTATTTTACTAGAGATCGATAAGGTAATGATCAACCAATTTATCGAAATAGAAAATGTGGCCTATTATAGCGTAGCCGGATTTATTGCCATGGTAATTGCAGTCCCCTCGCGTTCTATGCACCAGATTACCTACCCCTTGACAGCTGAATATCTTAATAAAAAAGATATGCCCTCCTTGAAGAAGCTATATCGAAAAAGCTCTTTGACTCTTTTCATTATTTCCGGAATCATGTTCCTCTTGATACTTTTGAACTTGAATGATTTATATGATATGTTGCCTAATGCCTATAGCAATGGGTTTAGTATTGTCTTCTGGATCGGCCTTGCCAAGGTGTACGATTCCCTTTTGGGGAATAATAATTCGATTCTGTATAATTCAGATTATTATCGTTCAGTCTTGGTCATGGGAGTCATACTGGCTATTTTGGCCATACTTTTTAATCTTTGGTTGATACCTGAATACGGCCTCAATGGTGCTGCTATTGCCAGCTTTTTGGCCTTCTTTATATATAATACCATTAAACTGATCTATGTGAAACTGAAGTTTAATATGATGCCGTTTAGTTCAGAGACCTTTAAGGTGTTATGCCTTTTAGTACTGATGGCAAGTTTGTTTTATTCTTTGGAGTTTCCTTTTCATCCGGTACTCAATATTATTTTAAAAAGTATCTTGATGATTGCAATGTATATTGGCGTACTGTATCGCTTTAAAATTTCGGAAGATGTTTTTGGGCTGTTACAGCAATTTTTAGGTAAAAAGTAGTCTTGTCTTTTTTGAAATAAAGTTTGTTAAGAGCCTTCTGAATGCTACATTTTATAGGTCTAGTTTTACGGGCTTTATTTTCAACTTCATTCTTGTTCATTGGTGTTTGTATCATTAGAGGATTGTGCTAATAAATTAGTATCTTTTGAAATTCCAATCAAATATGATAACATGAAACACTTCTCTTGCAATAGCTCTTACGCTAGCTTCTTCTCCTTACTTTTTTTAGCGACCTTATTCTTAAATAGCTGTAAACCTTTGGCCCATGACCCCGATAAGGAGGAGTGGACTTCTTTGTTCGATGGTTCTGATATGGATAAATGGGTTCCCAAATTTACGGGCTATGAGTTGGGCGTGAACCACAATGATGTGTTTGTCGTTGCAGATAGTCTGCTCAGTGTGCGATATGCCGTAAAAGACACTTTTAATGGTGATTTCGGACATTTGTATTATAAGCAGAAGTTTTCGCATTACCGTTTGAAAGCCACCTATCGGTTTGTGGGCCAACAGATGACAGGAGGGCCAGGATGGGCCGTTCGGAACAATGGTTTGATGCTTCATTGCCAGGATCCAGCGACTCTTGGGCTTGATCAAGATTTCCCCATTTCTTTAGAATTGCAGCTATTGGGCGGTGATGGTACCAACAGTCGCGCCAATGCAAACCTATGTACCCCAGGTACCAATGTGGTTCGCAATGATTCTTTATTTACGCCACATTGTGTTAGCTCATCCTCAGATACCTATCATGGTAATCGCTGGGTAGAGGTAGAGGCCTTGGTGCTTGGCGATTCACTGATCCAACACATCTTAGAAGGCAAGGTGGTTATGGAATACCGTAAGCCGACCATGGGAGGTGGTAATACAAGCGGGCATAAGGCCGAAATTTATCAAGAAGGTGCGCCGATAACAGAAGGGTTTATTTCGATTCAGGCAGAGACCCATCCTATTGATTTCAAATCTATTGAACTTCTGAACCTGTGTGGTTGTATGGATGAGAAAGCAAAAAATTATAAATCTTATTTTGTAAAGGCTGATAACAGCACTTGTGTATACGGATAACATTTGGCCTTACTTTACAGAATCGTATCAAAAGCCTTATAAAAAAAGCCCCGTAGTGAATGAATCACTACGGGGCTAAACAACTAACCAACCTAAAAACTATCTTAATTTCTTCTTGAACTTCTAATTTGTGTCGCTCTAGAGCTATGGCTTCTACTACTTCTTTGTGGAGCTTTGCTTACTCTTCTTCTTGATGAAGAGCTTTTAGTGACAGTGTTCCTGCTTCTAGAAGGAGCCTTACTAACACTTCTTCTCGGGGCCGTACTTCGTGTTGCAACATTGCGCTTGCTTCTTGATACGGTTTTACCAACCGATCTGCTGCTTGTACGGGCCTGTGGCTTTCTATACGTTTTTGTACTTCGGGCCACTGTTCGGCCTCTTGGAGTTCGAGTTACGGTTCTTTGAGTGCTCACATTGCGCTTAGGTGAGCGAACCGTAGTAGATCGTTTTGTAACGGTTCTACTTGCAGGCTGTACAGTACGTCGTTTTACGTCTCTGTTTTCAATTTTCCTTGATCGATCAATCGTGGTCCTACTTCCTAATTTTCCATTTGAACGTCTAGACCTGGTCGATATACTTCGATCTACAGTTCTACTATTTTTGACAATATCTCCACGCCTTGCGGTAGACCTATTAGTTCTAATAGCATTATTTCTCGTTGCTACTGATCGGTTGACTCGTGTTCTGTTTTTACGTACAGCGACTCTTTTGTCATTTCTATACACTGTGGCCCTTTCGCGACGTACCTTATTATAGCTATGTTCTCTTCCGATTTTGGCATATGATTTTCTGTGATTGTAACGATAAGGATTGTAATAGGTATAGCGATACGGACTATAATATCTTCTATAAGGGCTGTTGAACACTAGGCTAAACCCTAGGGTAGGCCTTAAAAAGAATCTGTGAAAAGGTCTGTACACATAATGTCTGTTATAGATATTGATGTATCCTGTGTGATGATTATAATGGCCATTATGGTTGTAGTACACATACATGCCGCCCATTCTAAAGACCCTTCCGTTTCGGTAGGCGATATCTACATCACCAATCTGGCTTACACGCCCGTAATGGTCATAATAAATAGCTACATTCTCAACTTGAATTACAGCACCGTAATCATCATACTGCGCGTAAGGGTTATAATCATGGCCTGCGTTGAATGTAATTTTGTTTCTACGCCCATGTACATAATCTTCTATGTAAAAATCGAACTCCCCATCAGGAAAGACAGAAAACGTAATGCCATTTTCAACAAAGATGAATGAGTTGTTGTATCTATAAGCATTGCGTGTTGCAACCTTATCGTCGTTTGTACCTGCGGCCATGACACCAGAAGTGCCTAAAATAAGGACCGTAAAAAGGAGTACTAATTTTCTCATGATATAAGGTTTTAAATTTCTGAATGCAACTATTCACATTCACTTAGTATATACCAAACAGTGTGCCAAGATTTTGAAGTGTGCTGTAACGTATTGGTTTGCAGTGATTTAAAAATTATAAAAAGATGGTCTTGAATTAAAACCGTAAGCTTCTTGCATTGGAAAGGTGCATTTAATAGGAAGAAAGTTTGTATTAGTGAGCTATAGGAAGGTGATTTGACTGGCCCCATTCTGACCATGACCCATCATATAATGATTTTTCATTTTCTAAAACCAGTTCACATGCGAGAAGAATAATACAAGCTGTGATGCCTGAGCCACAGGAAAAAATAAGAGGGTGTTTCTTTAAGTCGTATTGATCTAGTATTTCTGCTAGTTCTATTTCGCTAAGGAATTTTCCGTCTTTTAAAACGGCGGTATAGGGAACATTTAAAGCATTTGGAATATGCCCACTTCTGATCTGTTCTCTAGGTTCTGGAAGCAGGGCATAGAATCGATCTTTGGATCTGGCATCTAGAACCAAGGCATTTTTAGTTGTGAGATTTTTGAGCAGCTTCTCTTTTGATGTCACAAATTTCTTTTGATATGCTACTTTAAAATTCCCCCTGTCATAGGTCTCGATCTGTATGGGTTCTGTTTTCAGGCTATTGGCCATCCATTCAGCTAGGCCGCCATTGAGGACCGCAATGTTCTTAAAACCCATAATTCTGAACACCCACCAGGCTCTTGGGCTTGAGTAAATGCCCAAATTATCATATACTACAATGATACTCTCTTTACATATGCCGAGCTTTCTACATTCCTCAGCGAAAACTTCGGGTTTTGGCAGGGTATTCGGCAGTGGGTTTTCCAAATTGCAAAAAGAATTTTTTAAATCAAAAAAGCGTGCATTTTTGATTTTTATCCCAGGAAAATCTGTTACTTTTTTCGATATGGTATCCTTTATGCTAGCATCTAAGATAATGAGTTTAGGGTCATTAAAATTTTCTTTGAGCCACTTCACCGAAACCAAAGGCTGTCGCAAATCCTATAATTTTTGTCTTAAATACCTGGCCGTATGTGAATTTTTATTTTTTATTACCTCTTCAGGAGTACCTTCTACAAGTAGGTTTCCACCTTTATCACCGCCTTCAAGACCCAGGTCAATGATGTAATCAGCACATTTAATAAGTTCTATATTATGCTCGATGACCACAATTGAATGCCCACGAGCTATCAATGCATTAAAGGATTTCAATAGTTTTTTGATATCGTGAAAATGTAGCCCCGTGGTGGGTTCATCAAAAATGAACAAGACCTTGTCCTTGCTATTGCCCTTTACCAAGAAGGAAGCCAGTTTTATGCGTTGTGCCTCGCCCCCAGAAAGAGTAGAGGAGGACTGCCCCAGGGTTACATAGCCCAGGCCCACATCTTGTAGAGGCTTCAATTTGGCCGTTATTTTGGTCTGTTGGTGTTTTTCGAAAAATGCGATGGCATCATCAATGGTCATATTCAATAGATCATCGATAGAAACCTCCTCGAATTTGACCTCCAAAACCTCTTTTTTAAATCGTTTTCCACGGCAGGTATCACATTCGAGGTGTACATCGGCCATGAATTGCATTTCAACCGTGATTTCACCTTCTCCCTTACATTTTTCACAACGCCCCCCATCTACATTAAAGGAAAAGTGCTTGGCCTGATAGGCCCTGATCTTACTCAGTTTTTGAGAAGCGAATAAATTCCTGATATCATCATAGGCCTTGATATAGGTAACGGGGTTTGAACGTGATGACCTTCCGATAGGGTTCTGGTCTACAAACTCTACATGTTTTAGTGATGTGTATTTTCCTTCTACAGCAGTAAACTGTCCTGCTTTTTGGCCATAACCGCCAACTTTTTTCAAAACAATGGGGTAGAGGAGTTTTTTTACCAAAGTACTTTTACCGCTGCCCGAAACACCGGTGACCATGGTCAGCATTTGTAAAGGAAAGGTAACATTGATGTTTTTAAGATTATTTTCTCGAGCGCCCTTTATCGTAATGTATTCTTTGGAGGTTCTTCGTTCTTTAGGAACACTAATTTCCATAGTACCGTTCAAATAACTTGCCGTTAAGGAAGTAGATAGTAGTATTTCTGCCAATGTACCGTGGGCAACAACTTCACCGCCATGGGTACCCGCTTCTGGGCCAATATCAATTACCTCGTCGGCCGCCTTCATAATATCTTCGTCATGTTCTACTACGATTACCGTATTACCCAAATCGCGTAACGACTTTAATACCTCAATCAAATTTTCGGTATCCTTGGGGTGCAGGCCTATACTGGGCTCGTCTAAGATATACATAGAGCCTACCAAGCTGCTGCCCAGTGAAGTAGCCAAATTGATACGTTGACTTTCTCCGCCTGAAAGCGAGTTCGATTTTCGGTTTATGGTCAGGTAACTTAGACCGACCTTATTTAAAAATTCTAATCGGGTATCGATTTCCTGTAGTAATCGAGAGGCAATTTGCGCATCGGTCTTGTTCAGCGAAAGATTTTCAAAGAACAGTATCAATTTTTCTATGGAGAGCTCTACCAGATCAGAAATAGACTTACCGCCTACCTTTACATAATCAGTTTCTTTACGTAGGCGTTTTCCCTTGCAGATATTGCATTTTGTTTTTCCGCGATAGCGTGAAAGCATGACCCTGTTTTGAATCTTATAGCTTTTATCTTCTAGTATTCCGAAAAACGTATGAAGTCCGGTAAAATGTTTGTTGCCGTCCCATACCAGTTGTTTTTGCTCTTCTGAAAGTTCGAACCAGGGTTTATGAATTGGAAAATCAAAGGTATAGGCTGAATTCACCAATTGATCACGATACCGCCCCATACTTTCACCCCGCCACGGAAATATGGCATTCTCATAGACCGAAAGGGCAGTATTGGGTATGACTAGATCGGTGTCGATTCCGATAACATCGCCATAGCCCTCGCATTTTGGACATGCTCCATAGGGATTGTTAAAACTAAACAGATGTACGTTCGGCTCCTGAAAAACCATACCGTCAAGTTCGAACTTATTATTAAACAAGCTTTGTTTTTTTGAAGTCAATTCCTCAATGATACATTCGCCATTTCCTTCAAAGAAGGTAGTATCCACGGCATTTGCCAAACGGTTGTAAAAATCTTCATTATTTTGGGTGATGATACGATCTACGACCAAATCGAATTTTTTGCCAATATCCTTGGGGGCTGCATCAATACGTAGTATTTCTCCTTTGTATCTAATACGTGCATACCCTTGTTTAGAGAGTAATTGTAATGATTTTATGGCATCGCGTTCTTTCTTGATCTCGATAGGAGCTAGTAAAAGTAGCTTTGTGCCATCCGCAAAGCTCTTCACATGCTTTATGACATCGCTTACTGTGTGCTTTCTTACCTCTTTTGCAGAAATAGGAGAAATGGTCTTTCCTATACGTGCATACAGTAATTTTAGATAATCATAGATTTCGGTGGTAGTGCCTACTGTGGAGCGAGGGTTGGTAGAATTTACTTTTTGTTCTATGGCTATGGCAGGAGCGATTCCTTTTATGTAGTCTACCTTCGGCTTGTCAAGTTTTCCTAAAAATTGCCTGGCATAAGAGGATAGGCTCTCTACATAGCGCCGTTGCCCCTCTGCATATAGGGTGTCAAAGGCCAAGGTAGACTTTCCGGAACCGGACAGGCCAGTAATTACGACCAATTTATTCCGTGGTATGACAACATCAATATTTTTTAAATTGTGCAGTCTAGCACCTTTGATTATAATATTGTATTTCGGGTTTAGATCGAGAATTGTAGACATACATTTAATTAGGTAGGCAAAGATACGGTAAGCCTATTTCAATAGCCAATATTGTACAGTTTGCCTGATGTGTTTTTGGAATACCCCATAATTTTTTCTTAAAGCATTTATTTTTTTTTATATTTGAACATTCTTAATAAATATCGTCACGCCTATAGCATCAATATTACTTTTTTTAAAATTAGTGAATAACCTACAAGACCTCTTCAAATGAAAAGGCCCCTAATTTTAACTCAAAAAAGTAATTGTTATGGAACTACAAATTGATGATTCTTTACTTATATCAAGATATATCAATGGAGATGAAAGAGCTCTAGAAGACCTGATTAATCGTCATAATCAGCGTATAAGCAGTTTTATTTATTCTAAAGTAAACGATCGTACTATTACCGAAGATATTTTTCAAGATACTTTTATCAAAGTTATCCGCACCCTTAAAAGAGGCACGTATAGCGAGGAAGGTAAATTCCTGCCCTGGGTAATGCGCATTGCCCACAACCTTATCATAGATCATTTTAGAAAGAACAGAAGAATGCCCCTGTTCGACGGTACTGAGAACTTTAATATCTTTTCGGTATTACGAGATGAAAGACTGAATGCAGAAAGGCAGATTATTAAAAATCAAATTGATTCTGACCTTGTCATGCTTATTGATGAATTACCTGCAGACCAAAAAGAAGTGCTTTTAATGCGGATATATAAGGATATGAGTTTTAAAGAAATTTCCGAAAATACTGGTGTAAGTATTAATACCGCCTTAGGTAGAATGCGTTATGCTCTTATTAACCTAAGAAAGATCATTAACCATAATAATATTGTTTTAACGAATTAATAGGCTATAGGTCGAGTGAATTTACTATATTCATTTCTGGTTGCGTTATCCTAGTGAAACCAAACTAATAGTTCGTATGGAAAAAATTTACGTTAAGAATCAAGAAACATGTAAACTTGCCAAGGCAAAACCGGAAACCGTTCAATTTTTATTGAATTATTCGAAATCATTAAAAATTATTGAGGCCAAAGGAATAAAGTTTGAGAACAATATGAATTAAAATTAGATTAATACAAAATCAAAGACCCTCATCACTTTTATAGTTTTGAGGGTTTTTTCTTTCCCGACTTGTACTGCTATCCCTCTTTGGCTATGTAACTTTTCTTTTTTGGATTATAATCATTCTTAAATTCTGTGAATAGGTTTAAAAATGATAGCGATATCATTTGAAATCACATACCACTTTTCACCAGAATTCATAAGTAGGAATTCCGTGGGAAATAGAAAATGATAGTTTCACATCAAAAACTAGGGGTTTGACAACAATGTTTTTTTCAAACAGCCCATTTTGTATAGTTTTAGGTCATAATTAAAAATACAATGGCTGCCACAGGCACCAAAAATGTTTTAAGAACTAATTAACTGGGTTTTCAAAAGGAAGCTTTAATCATAATCAAAAAGTAATTTGTATGGAACTACAAATCGAAGATTCAATACTTGTAAGAGATTACATTAGCGGAGATGAAAAATCTTTGGAAATTTTAATCAACCGTCATAATCAACGTATTTCAAGTTTTATTTATTCCAAAGTATTGGATAGAGATATTACGGAAGATATTTTTCAGGACACCTTTATCAAAGTTATAAAGACTCTTAAAAAAGGTACATATAGCGAAGAGGGTAAATTCTTGCCTTGGGTAATGCGCATATCTCATAATTTGATTATTGATCATTTCAGAAAGAACAAAAGAATGCCGATGTTCGAAGGAAGCGATGATTTTAATATTTTTTCCGTTATCGGAGATGATCAGTTGAATGTCGAAAAACAAATTATTAAGGATCAGATTGACTCGGATTTGAAATACCTTATTGATGAGTTGCCAGATGATCAGAAAGAAGTATTGTTGATGCGTATTTATAAGGATATGAGTTTTAAAGAAATATCAGAAAATACGGGAGTAAGTATCAATACGGCTTTGGGGAGAATGCGTTACGCACTCATCAATCTTAGAAAAGTCATTGAGAAGAACAATATTGTACTGACAAACTAATAGTACTCAAATAGTAAAAACAATATTTCCATTTTAGTTGCGTTATCTTATCATAACAATATGATGACGAATATGGAAAAAATTTACACCAAACACTTTGAAAGCTGCAAACTCTTTACGGCTTGTCCGCAGACGGTACGTTTTATACTAGATTATTCTAGATCACTGCATGTATTGGACTATAGGGGTTTTAAGTTCGAGAGCATTTTAAACTAATTTAAAGACTCATTAATTTCGGGTCTTTTTTAGTGTATAGTAATCATTTAAGACTGTTTTTCTACCAATGGTCTTGGTGATGATATCTTTGTCGATGTTCCATCCTCTTGCAGGGGAATATTGACGACCGTACCAGATTATTTGTAAATGCAGGTCGTTCCATAACTCTTTCGGAAAAAGTCTTTTGGCATCTTTTTCGGTCTGAACTACATTTTTTCCGTTTGAGAAACCCCATCGATACATCAAGCGATGTATATGGGTATCTACGGGAAAAGCAGGAATACCAAAGGCTTGTGAAACTACGACACTGGCCGTTTTATGCCCTACCGAAGGAAACTCTTCCAACAGTTGTATTTCTCTTGGCAGCTCGCCATCATATTTTTCAATCAAAATTTTTGACAGTCCGTAAATGCCTTTTGATTTCATAGGTGAAAGTCCGACAGGTTTAATAATTTCTCGAATTTCCTCTACGGTTAATTTTACCATATCGTAAGGGTTATCAGCCTTGGCAAAAAGCAGGGGGGTAATTTTGTTCACCCGTACATCTGTACTTTGGGCAGACATCAATACGGCAATTAGCAAGGTATAGGGGTCTTTGTGTTCAAGTGGTACCGGAATAGTAGCATAGAGTTCTTGAAGGGTATTAATAGTAAAATCTACCTTTTCCTTTTTTGTCATTTTTGCTTAGTTTTACCATACGTTTTCGAATACGAATTTAACTAAAATAAGCATGGACACATTGAAAATAGGAGATAAGGTACTTGATTTTTCAAGCAAGGACCAAGACGGTAACACGATTAAGTTATCTGATTATAAGGGAAAGAGGCTTATTGTTTTTTTCTACCCAAAGGCTAGCACGCCGGGCTGTACCGTGGAAGCATGTAATCTAAGAGATAATTATGCCGAATTACAGGCGCAAGGGTATGAACTCTTGGGTGTTAGTGCGGATTCTGAAAAAAGACAGTCTAATTTTAAAAACAAACACAAATTGCCATTTCCGCTACTAGCCGATGAAGACCATACCGTCATTAATATTTTTGGGGTTTGGGGGCCAAAAAAGTTTATGGGTAGGGCGTATGATGGTATTCATCGAAAGACCTTTGTGGTGGGCACTGATGGCCTTGTCGAAAAGCTTATTGATAAGGTGAAGACCAAGGACCATGCAGCCCAGTTGTTGGAATAAAAAATCATGAAAGAGGCTGTCTGAAAAGTATAATCTAACCGTTTTTACGAGCAAAGCGAAGTAATTTGTTTGTTGTTAATCAGTGCGTTAGAGATTGCTTCGTGCCTCGCAAAGACACGACCATAAGTGTTTTTTAGACAGCCTCTTTTATATCTGCCTCAATAAAAAATTCATGAAACTGACTCTCCTACAAAAGGCAGCTAGGTGCCAATGCAGCACTCCTACAAAGGCGGTCAGGCAAAGAGAAATTTCTTTTGAATCAAACTTTCTCCTGATTTGTCTTTGTTATTTTTCTTCTAAAAAGATTCTTCTCTTTTATTATTTCAGCGATTCCTTCAGGTAACATTTCTTCCCAGCCTTCTTCATCATTAATCAATTTCTTCAGGGCGTCTCTTGAAAAGATATGCATAATTTCTGGGTCATAATCAATAATGTCCATCACCTTGCCGTTGTACTTGAAGAATTTGTACAATTCTTTCATTCTTGGGTGTACCTTGACATTATTACTGGTCATAATCTGGCCGGTTTTAGTATTTTTCATGGGGTACAAGTACACCTGTAATTCTTTAAAGAAAAGCTTTCCAAATGCTTCGAGGATACCTCCACTAAGATGGCGATAGTACTTTTCATCAAAAATATCTACTAAATTATTGACGCCCATGGTCAAGCCTATTTTCGCCTTTGTAAAGTTATTGAAATACTCTACTAATTTGTAATACTCCTGAAATTTAGAAATCATCACTGAATGTCCTAAGGAGCATAAGAGCTCGGCCCTGTCCATGAAATCTCGTTCATCTATTTCACCAGATGCCCTGAGGTTCGATAAGGTTATTTCGAAGATGACCATGGTGTTCTCTTCTTCAACGGCTGTATCTCGAATAAAAATATCATATGATTTTTCGAACATATCTACATTCACCTTCGTCACGGGTCTAAAACTTCCGCGAAAAGCCAGTATATTCTTTTTGTATAAGATTGAGGCAGGTAAAAGATTATTGCCGTCAGGGCCGAACATTACGGCATCGGTCATATCATTTTTAATCAGTTGAAGACTCATCAACCTATTGTCTACACCTTTGAAATTTGGTCCTGAAAAATTGACCATGTCAATCTCAATAGTATCTTTATCGATATGATCGTACAGATATTTCAACATTTTACGAGGCTTATGGTATTTGTAAAAAGCACCATAAATAAGGTTCACCCCTAAAATACCCAAAGCTTCTTGTTGTAATCGAGCTTCATTTTGTTTAAAGCGAATGTGGAGAATGATTTCATCGAATTCTTTCTGATCAGAATCCATTTGAAACCGTATACCGACCCATCCGTGTCCTTTGTAGCGTTTTGAGAAATCAATAGTGGCTACAGTATTGGCATAGGAAAAGAATAATCGATCCGGATGTTTTTCTTTGCTTATACGCTCCTCCATAAGGCGCATTTCATGTGAGAGCATCCGCTTTAAACGAGATTGAGAAACATACCTGCCGTCTTCCTCAATACCGTATATAGCATCGCTGAAATCTTTGTCATAGGCGCTCATTGCCTTAGCAATGGTTCCTGAAGCCCCACCGGACCTAAAAAAATGCCTAGCGGTTTCTTGCCCAGCTCCGATTTCTGCAAAGGTGCCGTAAATACCCGGATTTAAATTAATTCTAAGGGTCTTGGCCTTAATCGAGGGGATATTTTCAAATGCGATGTCCCGTTTTAGAACTGAAGCCATTTCGTGGGTTTTGCTATTAATACCAAAGTGATAATAAAATAAGCCGTTCAGGCTCGTTTTCTATTGATCATTTCATAAACCTAATTACGTTACAAAGTTAACAAGATCGGGGAAGCTATTAAATTATTTAGTTATATTTTTGAAATAAATAAATGCTAGGTTGAAAATAACATTTTTGGGCACGGGAACATCTCAAGGAATCCCCATAATAGGAAACAATCATCCTGTTTGTCATAGTAGCGACCCAAAAGATAAGCGACTTCGCGTCTCGGTAATGCTTTCATGGGGTTCGTACAATTATGTTATTGATTGTGGCCCTGATTTTAGACAGCAAATGCTCACCCATAAGGTCAAAAAACTCGACGGTATTCTTTTTACACACGAACACTCGGATCATGTAGCTGGTCTAGATGATATACGACCTTTCTTTTTTCGACAGGGCGACATACCGGTGTATGCACATGAACGGGTGATTTCTTCTTTGCAAAAGCGGTTCGATTATATTTTTGCCAGTGAGAATAGGTACCCCGGTGCCCCGGCGATAGCCGTTAATCAGATTCAAAATAATCAAGATTTCACTATTGGTGATAAAAAGGTAATACCTATTGAAGCTGATCATAATCGTTTACAGGTATTTGGTTTTCGAATAGATAATTTTACATACCTGACTGATGTCAAGTCTATGAATGAACAGGAGATGGAAAAAATCAAGGGTTCCGAAATATTGGTGGTCAATGCCCTTAGAATAGAGCCCCATCATTCACATTTTAATTTGGAGGAAGCCTTGTTGTTCATTGAAAAAGTAAAACCCAAAACTACCTACCTTACCCATATTAGCCATTTGTTGGGCTTTCACGAAGCCGTTGAAAAGGAATTGCCAAAAGATGTACATTTGGCATACGATAATTTAACGCTCGACCTTTAATTATAATAACTCAAGACGAGTTCTATACCCTGATGATGAAGAACAAGATTTACCTTTACTTATTTATTTTTATGACCCTAATTTGCCTGTATCTTTTTGTTAGCAATAACAATATGTACGAGTCAAAAGAATCAAGAATTAAAAAGATGAGTGCTCAAATAACCGAACTCAAAGATTCTGTTTTGAACACTCAGCTCAGAGTATTGGATATGCAATATTTTTCATTAGAAAATAACGATGAGGCACTTGCCTATTATGACCATTTGAAATTAAATAATCCTTCACGTTATATTGCAGATAAATTATTGGAGACCAACGAAAAAAAAGGAGACAACCCTCTGATACCCTATGCCGGAATGGAGGGTGATTTTAAGATTAATAAAATCAAGATATTAAATCACAAATGGATTCTCGCCGATTTTTCAGATGGAAAATATTGGGGAGAGCTTTTAATCAAATACGAATTAAAAGATGACCTTGGCGTCGATTTCACCCTATTGCACCACTTATTGTATGCGCGAAGTAATTAAACTGAGGCTATCAAAAAATCATAATCTAACCCTCATTACGAACAAGGTGAAGTGATTTGTTTGTTGATATACAGCGTCTTACAGCTTACCGCCTTAAGAACGGGCAGGCTTTGTGCCACTTCGGCTGCATTCAGTGAACACTGACAAAGACGACTAAAAATACTTTTAAGACAGCCGTATTATAATAAGGAGCTTTCTTTTATTACCATCAGTGGGTTTAAAGGAGGTTATTGACTGAGAGGTTAAACTCAGTTTAGGGCAATCGCCCAGTGACTAAATTTTATCAGCAAGCCATTTCTTGAAAGATTCAAAATTCTGGGGGGCAACACCGTGACCAACCGGAAATTCCTCATAGACATGTTCTATACCCAGTTTTTCGAGAAAATCAGGGGCCCTTTGTGCCCACTCTGTCGGTATCACCTGATCCACCTGACCATGAGAGGCATATATTTTCAGTTGCCTATGGTCTTTGTCGGTATAGTCTTTTGCTAAAATATTTTCATTGATATACCCGCTTAGGGCGATTACGTTCTTTATTTTTTCAGGATATGAAAGTGCAACGGCATAGCTTAAAATGGTGCCTTGACTAAAGCCCAACAGTGTTATTCGAGTCTCATCGAGGCCGTAAGTAGAACAGGCCTCATCAATAAAAAGCACAATTTTTTCTCTTGAGGATATCGCCTGCTCGTCATCGCTCCATTTTCCGTTCTGAGCATCAAAATTTATGGTATACCATGCATGCCCCAACGGTTGCATAGGGTAGGGGGCGCGTACTGAAATAATACAGAGTTCTTCAGCCAGTTCGGGTGCAAAGGAGTAAAGGTCTTCTTCGCTGCTACCATAGCCATGGAACATGAATAATACCGGAGCTTTGCCGCTAGTTAAAGTCGAAGGTCTGATAAGGTGTTTTAATGATAGTAGGGCAGTTGTCATTGTTATTGAATAAAAGTGAACCATTTTTGAAAATAGGGACCGATAGCGGGTACCAATTGCTTTTTTTTGTTCAGAGCACCAATAAACCCATACGTCCATAAGATAATATAACAAAGATATAGGCCGTACAGGGCATATATATTATAGGCCACGCTAGATAAAAGTGCAAAAGAATGAAAAATAAGGTGTAATCCAAAGGCTTGGCGAATATGGAATCTGGCGAAGGCGTTTTTAGGATCCGCATTCATCATCATTGCGATTAACGCACCTATTAAGGTCATATAACCGATTATGGCCATGGTTTTTCCTTCTTTTTCGGTCTGATGCTCCTCACTATTTGTATGCTCTTTCATTCTCCTATTTCACCTATGATTGGTAATTTTTTCGTTTTTCCATTGACTGCGTTTATGATTCCCAGAATCATCAAAACTAGAATACCAAGGTTGATGAATGAAGATATAAAATCTATGGTGTGCGGCAGTATTCTTTCCAAGGCGTAATTGGCCGCTCCTAGAATTGCTAGGCGCACCGATTGACCAATATGAAATTTTGCAAATGCATTATTTTTATCGTTGTTCATCAAATAGGCAATAAGCAATCCTATCGGGGTAAAAATATAACTTATAATAGCCATTGTTTTTCCCTCATCTATTGTATTTTGATCCATAACCTAAGAATTAGTGTTTATACCGTTAACTGTCAATTGTTCATTATTAAAGCTGCCAAGGCTTTTCCCTTTTAAGGAATAGCCCAAGAAGATACTGTTTTTTGAACTTGATACTATATCGCTTTGATCAAAAACATAGTCTATTTCAGGATCAAAAATCGTGAGGCAGGCTTTCTCTTTCTCTTTTAGCAATGGCGTATCTAAATTATATCGCGTTCTGCCTTTTGTCAATAATTCAATTGACATTTCAATACCGAATATGGGGTTAAGTGCCCCGAAAGCACTTTCCATACCAATTGAGCCATAGGCGGCATTATCGAATTCAATGCTTTTTATCTCAATATTCATTGGAATATGATCCGTGCAAACAAAATCGATTATTCCGTCTTTTAGACCTTTTATGAGTGCTTTGCAATCTGTTTTGGCGCGTAGGGGAGGCATCACTTTGAACATAGAGTCAAATTCGTCTAAAGTGGTATCGGTGAACACTAAATTATGAATGGCTACGCTACAGCTGATATCAAGTCCCTTTTTCTTCGCCTGAGCCACTAATCGCACTGAGTTTTCAGTAGAAATTGTGGGAATATGCAGTTTTCCTCCGGTATATTCTAAAATAAAGAGATCGCGTGCGATCTGCAGTTCTTCGGCCAAGGAAGGTATACCTTTTAATCCTAAGGAGGTCGAAACAGGACCTTCATTCACTATTCCCTTTCCGGCGATGTTATAATCCAAGGGAAAGGAATAAACGAGCCCATTAAAATTTTGTGCATACTGCAGGGCTATTTTCAAAAGGTTCGAATTTTTGATCGGGCGCTTAAAATCATAGAAGCCTACGGCTCCGGCATTGTTCATATCATAAAGCTCACTCAGAGCTACACCATCTCCTTTTGCCGTAAGGGATCCAAGGGGATGAAGGTTTGTAGCCTGGTCCATAGATGCGTTCTTGACAAATACGATATCTGAACTACTATCAGGAACGGGAAAGGTGTTCGGATTGAGGACGATGTCGGTAAAACCACTTTTGGCTGCGGTATGCAGACCATTAACAATGGTTTCTCGTTCTTCATACCCAGGTTCTCCAAAGCTGACACTGCTATCGAACCAACCAATAGAGATATGTAAATTTTTATGGTCTATACGTTTGGTATTGCCCGAAACCTCTATGTTTTGAGCGATTTTATCAATGCGACCATTTTTTATGAGAATATCCCTCTTTTTTAAATGTAGCTCCTTATTGGGGGCATTGATGATTTTGGCAGACTTTAAAAGAATGTTCATTTATAATATTTTTGGATAAGCATTTCCACCGTGATAAAAAACACTGCTAAAATAATAAACCATTTCCAAAGCTCGGTTATTGTACTGTCTTTTTGCTCATTTTGAAAAAACGTAGCAATCGACTTTTCCTTTGTACTTGTTTTTAACTGTTGCAGATTTAAATAGTGCAGTTCACTTTCTTCCCTAGGGTAATTAAAACTTATATTTTTAAGATGGGTATCATTGCTCGAAATTGCATAGGAGCCGGCCGCAATAGTGTTCTCGTGAAAAGTGAGGCTCACTTTATTAGTCAATGACCGTTGTCTCGGAATAAATTCAGTTGCTTTATTTGAAAGGCTGAGAATATTGTCTTTTGGTAATCGAAAGGAAACGTCAACCCTTGTACGGTCTCCTATAATTTCATACAAGCGAGCTAGTTTTAAACTGTTGTGGCCCATGGTATAAAAGGTAGGCACTATCAAGGGAGACCTTTTGAAATTAGAATTATCTGAAGCAAGGGAAGCCGTAAATAGATAGAAATTCTCGGAACCAACAAGAAATGGATCGCCGTCCTGGAACGATAGTATTTTTGGGGCGATGGTCTTTATTTTAAGGTATTGTGAAACTTTGGGATATTGAAAATTGCTTATTTTTTTTTCGAATACACTTTGATATAGTGGATGTGAAAAAGTAATATCTGTAATATTTCTGTCTCTATTCAGGGGTTCAAGATAGCGGGTGTTATAATACTGGGTCAAGAGGGTATTGTAGGTATTGAGGTCTATATCGTTTGCCGGAATGATAACAAGACTTCCACCAGCATCAGTAAATGATTTTAGGCTAACCGACAAGGAAGAAGAAATGGTTGGTAGTTCATTTAAAAGTATGAGATTCTGGTCGTCTAGCGTACCGTAATTGAGATTTTTCAGTGCGTAGTGAGAAAATTGGAATTCGTCTTCGGAATAAATACGTTGTAAATAATCGCTATCTGCAGAACCAATAGCCAGTACTTTTATTTTTTCTTTTTGGTTAATATTAAAATATAGTAGATTGTCATAAGCTAGGCCTGTATCCGATATTTCGATTTTGCCCTTGATTGATTGCCCTTCAGGAATTGTAAAATGAACACTGGCCTTTTTATTGGTATTGAATACGGCCGAGGTTTTGGCGATTAGTTTTTCGTCATTAAAAAGGGAAACAGGAGTGCTTTCTAGTTCCAGGGTACTTGACAGAAGAGCCGTAATCTCAATATTCTCTGATGTAGTATCGCTCAGGTAAACTGAGTCTATCGAGATATTAGTAACCTTCTCGGTGGCCAATTGTATCAAATGTGTTTTTATGGTATTGGAAGAATCTATGATTTTAGAGGCCATTCGTTTTTGAAAATCAGAGATAATCACCAAATTTTTCTGGCTCGCAGGGTCGCTACTAAAAAGAGTAGCGGCTTTTAGTGATATTTCATTCAGGTTCAATTGTTCTATAGTAGGTTCAAGACGTAGTATATCATTTTGAATATCTTGAATAGAAACATTCTTAAACACCTTTTTATTGGTAAAAAGGCTAAAGAGATTATTTTTAGGAATTGATTTTACCAATGATTGAATCGCATCTTCTAGAAGTGTGCCCCTATCTGTTTTTAGCTGCATACTGAAAGAATCGTCTAAATAGATAATGGTTTCTTTCTGTTTTAAGGCTGATTTTTCAGCAAAGAAGGGCTGTGCGAATGCAATGATTAAAACCGTTAGCATACCCAGCCTAGTGAGCAGGAGCAACCATTTTTTAATAGTATTGCTACGGCCTGACTCCGAAATTACCTTTTGTAACATCTTTACATTGGTAAACGGGGTTTTCTTAAATTTTCGAAGTTGAAAAAGATGAATGAATATAGGAATAAGTAGTAGAAATAGGGCCCAAAGTAATTCTGGATATTTAAACAGCATTCCTTAAATTGTTTTGCAAATATAGCTAAAAACCTGAGTTCGACCTAAGATTTGTTTACAGTTTAGATGCTTTTTTATTCAATTCGAAGCTGAATTTCAGAAAGACTAAGGGGTTAATTTGATAAAATTTGGCGAGAAGTGGAAAAAATCATCAAATCCGAAGGAAATACAGATAAAAGGCAATCTTATCATGTAAATTTTTTGAAATATCCGGATATTCCTTCAAATTTTCCATTTCAAATCTTCGGTCTAAATCAGCTTAAAAGTATTGAGTAGTCAATATAAAGTAGTGTGATGAAAGTTATCGAATTAGCAATTAGCCATAGTGCCGAGTACTCTCGAGAGGGGGCTTGCCTGAAGACAGCTTGGTTAACGCCTTTTTGGCTATCGTTTAGCGATTAAAGATAAAAGACTTAAAAATCAGAAGTATATACGTTAGCAAAAGAAAAAGAAGTCTTTCATATTCTGCAACCCCAAATTCAATACATACCTTCGAATCATGGTTTGGGCGTCTTCATTGGCGACGGTTATAATACTCTGCGCGGGGTTTAATTCTACCAATTTAGAGAAATGAAACATTTTCTTGCCATAAATGAATTTACCTATTTTCTTTGGATTATCACAGAGCCAATAAAAATCGATGTTTTGTTCTAAAAGTTTTTTTGCAATTTCCTTGCCTTTATTACCGGCGCCCCAGAGAGTCAAAGGCTTGGCCGTATTATGATTCAGCTTTAAGAAGTAATGTAGTTTAATATTTAAAAAATAATTTTGGGCGTAGTGTTCGTCGGTACGCGATGTTCGCGTATCGTAATCGCGCCATAAATGCAGTACTTGATTGCATGGAATTATTTGCAGGCCTTTTTCATAAAATCGAAACGCAAGGTCATAATCCTCGGGGTAACGGTTTGGTTCAAATGCGCCACAGTGGTCCAAATCTTCTCGGTACACCATCCAGCAGGGGGAGGGGATTACACATTCCTTATATATCTCACTGTAATTAGTGCCGTTTTTAGTAAGGCTGTTCAGCCATTTTTCATAGCGTTTATAGCCATCACCAATACCAGGCTCCGAAAAATAGGTAACCTGTCCGATAGCCAAATGATCCTTGCCATGAGCGACTAGAGAAAGGGCCATAGTTTTTGTTTTTTTGGCAGGCATGATATCGTCTGAATCCATTCGGGTAATCAGTTGCCCCTTGCTTTTTGAATAGGCCGTTTTAAGTGCTTCAATGATTCCGTCACCACGATTCTGAAATAGGTTAATACGCTCGTCATCATCTGCGAATAACTGTGCTATCTCGCTGCTTTTATCAGAAGAATGGTCATCTACCGCCAAAACTTCCCAATTTTGATATTCTTGCTCGACAATAGATTGTAAACATTCGGAAAAAAATTCCTCGGTGTTTTTAAAAGGAATCAAAATACTGACCAGCGGGTGTAACATGAACGCAATTTAGGAAAATAAAAAGAAGTTAATACAGTTTGTTTTTGGTTCGAATATGAGGTCGACCATACAAGATTAGATTACCCCAATTCATGTAATTTTGTCAGCGCCTCTGATTTTGAGTTTACATCTAGTTTTAAGTAAATATTCTGTATATGAAAATTTATGGCGCTGGTGGTAACAAACAGTTTATCGGCCATTATTTTATAGGTCGCGCCTTGGCACAGATAATCGATTATTTGGTTTTCTCTTTCTGAAAAGAACTTATATGATTTTCTGTGAAAATTTGAAATGACCTTTTTGATAATATCACTGCTCATGGTGGCACCCTCATATTTAATCGAATTCAAGGCGTTGTACAGCCTTTTTTTACTGACAGGTTTGGTCATATAACCATTAGCCCCGTTTTTGAATGCTTTTTTAATGATTTCAAAGTCAGATTGATTACTGATCATAATAATTTTTACATTACAATCTATTTTACGAAAAAAGGGGATGCCTTTTATTCCGCCGATACCGGGTATATCAACTTCTGAAACAATTATGTCGGGCATGATACGCTTATAATCTAACAAGGCATCATTTACCGATGTATAGTTACCCTCCAGAGAATAATCTAAATAATTTTCAAAATAGTATTTGTAGGCTTCATGAAATAATAGGTCGCTATCGATTACAATGATTTTCAAAATATTTGATTTCATAACTATAGTATTTCGGTGTACATCTTTAAGTCCTTTTCGGAAACTAAAAATGACCAAGGTTAATAATGAGTGAGTTTTAGGGTAATAAAATTGTTTTCTTCAAAACATAGGATGAGTGTGCCGACCTACTAATATGTGCAGATCAGTAGCTTTACACCTGAGCAATAATTTATTCTTGAAATTTTAAAGTAGAGTAGATACCACCTTTTTTTCAATAGCAAATATGAACAGTCATCCTTATTTTCAGATCAACAGAATCTATCGGCCTTTTTGAAGTAACTGTTAAAAAATAAGTGAAGGGTGCCCTGTAGCCTCAAACCATCCTTTAGCAAGATTAAAGCATTGGTTTTTGCTCTTACATTGGTGGCTGAACTAATTTTTTGAGTACTTTGTAGGTAAGAATTTCTCATTGTTTTGGGGGGGATTTGGGGGTTTGCAGTAGTTCTTTGGGTTCTTTTCAGTGCCACAATGTAGATTTTATTTCTATACGGCGCTGTTATTTGTGGGTTTTTTCGTTCAAATGCAAGGAGGGATATTTCTTTTTAGGTGAACTTTATTTGTTTCCGATGAAGAATCAGAAGATGTATTTTGCTGTAAAATCGCTTATTTTATCGGGGTATACCTGAGTTAGAACTCAGGTTATAAAACATTTAGTAGCCTGAAAAGCTGGCGTATTTGCGGCCGCTACTCTGTTGACGTATTAGAATCATAAAAAACCTTAAAAATGTGTCTGGTAGTGTATTGGTGAATACGAATACCACAAACCTATTATTGAGGCAGTGCGTCTAAAAATAATGATTTTACTAGAATTAACAGATGCTGAAAAAGGAAACTGACTTGAATAAAAAAGGAGGGGGATGTGATGTACCCCCCCGGATATCCCCCCCTTCTTTTCAACCCAATAAGTAAATTTGTCAATCGGGGATTGCAGTACCCCATTTAAAAGAATCATAGCTGTTTTTAGATGTACCCTACAGCACAAATTGTAGTTCTCATTGTATGTATTGTTTTGTTATTGAATCTTGTTTTCTATTCTTCAAAAGTATTCGCCACGGTGGCCAAAGTATTATCTATCTGCATAATCCATTTTTCATCTCGATATCTTCCGTTTAGGTTTGAAATATAGGCCGTTTCGGCATCTTTTTTGAAATTAAAATCAGCCAAATAAACATAATGTAAGCCGTTTTCTTTATTGTAGAATTGTTTAGCATCAAGACCTTGTTTCTTCAGAGCGTTCATAAAAGATTTCAAGTATTTTTTACTCTTGTACACATTGGCAATCACATAATACCCTGTTTTTACGCCAATAATATCAGATTGGTTTAAAACTTTTATGGGCAGCTTCACATAATTTTTGTGCTCAATCGTATTTATATTTTTTGATGTTTTGGGCTCGGTTTTGCTTGCCATTAATACGCTATTTTTAACGCGCTTATAGTCTGATGAATTAGAATTTGACGTAATGGTATGTCTAATATCATTACGTAAAACCCGTACAATGGCTTCAAATTTCTTTTCAAATGCTGCAGAACGTGCAGACTCAATAGAATCTTGCCTTAGGATCAGCTCATCTAATATTAGTCGATTTTGATAGGCGAGCGTATGTGGTTCTTCTATGGGTTTGTCTGTGTTCTCATTCTCTCCTTGTGCCTTATGCTCCTGTATCTCATGCTGTTCTTTTGTTTTATTTTCGGCTATAGATTTATCTTTTTCAGCGATCAGCCTAAGAATCTGTTCTTCATAGTTTCTTACAATACGGTCAATCTTATTGTCTTCTGAACTATCGACATAATCACCTAGGGCGGCAGAGTGATTTTCAAATGTATAGGCCAATGACAACTCATGGTTCCAGCCAAAATCGGCGGTATCTTCGAACACATCTTTCTCCATTAAATAACCGATCGACATTTTTTTATTTAGATTGAACCCAAACCCCATTGAGAGGCCGTATTGATCATCTAGAGTGCTTTGTAACCACCCGTACTTGGGTAGGTCGAGCAGTAAAGAACCAACGTATGCCATACTGCCATCTTTATTTTTGCCAAGTTGCACAAGCGGCATTAAGCGGGCATTGGTAAACAAACCTCTACTTGTCTCAAAGCTATGCGTATATTGAAATGAGGCTTTGATACTTCGAGTAGAAAGATTTGTTTGAAGGTCATTGGTGGTCTGATTGTATTTAAAAAGGTTTTCGGCGTACAATCCAAAGTCAAATTTGCCCAAGGAAAGTGTAATTGCGGGTTGGATCGCTATCTTACTTTCTTTTTTTGCCTCTAGTAGCTTTGGGTCATTCTCTGTAGCGATTACCCTATTTTTATCAAGACCTACATTAAAATAGGTGATGTTGGCACCAAAGGTCAGTTTGCTTTTCGACCCTAGTTGTACTGATGTAGCATAATTGGCATTAAAACCAAATTCTTGTATTACCCCTGACCATTGGCTAAAAACACCTATACCTAAGGCCGTATGGTCATTCAGTTGATTACTAAAGCCTAGAAAATAATTTTGACTGTTATCCTCAAAAGAGGCATATTGGTTTCTATGAAGAATGTTCAGATAAGATTTATTTTCGCGCACCAATGAAAATGTCGGATTAATCAAAAATCGATTAAAAAATAATTGATTGTGATACGTACCGCTTGAACTTAAGTTTGAAACCGTTTCTTGACCGTAGCTAGCTTGATTACCAAGAACTACGAAAAATGCAATCAGCATGAGAATCTTATTGGGGGTAGTAGTATTGCAGCTCATCTTATTGGGAATTTGGGTTAAACCATGTATTGTTATCTACCTATGAAGTAAAATCGAGCTCGGTTTACTAAGGAACTCAGGCTATTGACTTCTAAGTAATCTTGTTTAAAATCATCGGATTATAGCGATATTAGGCTAGCCGTATGTGTAGGGTCTTGTGGTATACTGGTTGTGAGGCGAATGATTATTGGTTTCTCATTCGTCTTTAAAAGTCGTGGTAGAATAATTAATTTTTGAATCGGTCTGAAAGGCTTCCAGAAGGTTATATTCTCTTCTTTCTTCAAGAATGCTCTTTCTCTTATCTAAATAGGAGAACACCACTTTTTGAATAGTGCCTTTTTTCTTTCCTCGGTTCGACATGACGTAGCCTGTTCCTTTCTTGGTCGTAAAACGTATTGAAAAATCATCTTCCATACTATTGATTGGGCTACCTAGGTTAACGGCCAACCCTACTTTTTTACGATCTACCTGTACCCTATAAATATCGAGTCCGCCATGGCCCTTACGCCCTTCCGAAGCAAAAAATAAGGTATTGCTACCCACGATATTGGGGTATAGGTCATTTTTATCGGTATTTACTTTTGTACCAAGATTTTTGGCAACACCTATACTACCATCGCTATATATGGTCGATGTATAAATATCATATTCACCAAAAGTACCGGGCATATTCGAGGCGAAAAATAAGCGTTTACCGTCATTAGAAACTGTAGGGTGTAGTGAGGAGTAATGTTTGGGGCACAGGGCTATTTGTCTTATGTTTTTCCATTGGCCATTTATCTTGTCGGCCTTATATATTTTATGCACCAATTCTTTTTTTGAAAAGACACCAACTTTTGGTTTGAGATAAACAGCCTTACTGAAATAAGCGGTATTACCGTCAGCCGTAAGGGCTATCGGGGCCTTGTAGGTGTTTTGATTGGTAAACGCTTCACTATTCGTGAATTCTAGATCATTCTCGACTAGCCCCTGATCCACTAGTAATTGATCGATCTTATCCTTGAAATTTAATTGGGTGTAGGGTGCTGCTGTATTTTCTATAGGCCTTACTTTTGTTTGATAGTCAGCTTTGACCATGGTGAGCCAGTCTTTGTCGTCTAAGACATTCGATACATGGGCTGTAGTAGTCTTTATTTCCGCAAAGTGGTAGCGCTCTTGATAACTGCTAGCCAAGGTATTATTAGTGCTGATTCTTTTTAGTTTTTTATACCAAAATAGGGCTGTACTATAATTTTTAGACAGAAAATTGGCATTGCCCAGATCTTCAAAAACTTCAGAATCAGTATACCCCAGACCTTTAAGTTCTTGATAATGGTCTAGTCTTGTATTGGTTTCATAAACATTGTTGTTCTTAGTGCGCTGTGCGGATAGTGAATAGCAAAAGAATATCATACAACATCCGAAAGCCACTTTGTAGGTTAAAGTATTCTTCATGAGATAAGATTTGAATTATTAATACGACCAAAGTTCATTAAATATTTTCAACTACCAACTAGCAAAAATTCATAGGTTTTAATTTTTGGGGTATATTTTATTGGCCCTATTTAAATTTAACCTGTTTTTGGTGAGGTCAATAACAGTAGGGGTAAACAAAGAAAATAAGCAGTGCACTCATATTGATTTAAATCCGTATTCCTAGCCTTTGCATATACTGCGTTTTGCCATATTTTTTAATGAATTCTCTTTTTTACTGCGCTTTTTAGGTTTGTATTGTAAAGAATGGGTTTAAGAAAAAGAGGTCGTTTTCGCTACAAAATAATAAGGAAACATATAAAGTTTCAAGAGAATGAGGAACAAAGGATTGAGGATTAACGGGGGTGGTTAAATCTTTAATTACCTATTTAGGTTTTAACCTGCTTATGAAGGGGCTTGCCTCGAAATCAAAAAATACTTTTCAGAAGCACACCTCAACCCCTTGGGTCGAGGACGCTGATTATTTTCAGCCCTTATATTGTGTGCAAAATGTTTTTTTAATCCCATATTTTATCTTTTTTTACGCTGTAGTCTTACTATGCAGTTCAAAGAAGGTTTTCTTTGAGTACAAAAGCCCTAATTTTCGCTGCAATCAAAAAAAGTTTAAATCAGTTCAATTATTGAATAGTATGGGAGTAGATTATTTAGCTATACAAATTAAGACGGATCAGGCAGAAAAGATAGTTGAAGATTTATATCAATTAAAAGGTACTGCAACGGTTTTACCCGGAGAAGTAGATTTTAATTTTAGAATTAAAACAGCATCCGACAGTTATATCTTAAAAATAAGTAGACCTGATGAGGAGGTTAGCTATATTGAATTTCAACAAGAACTATTAAATTATGTTGTCAATAGTGAGGATGAAATAGGAGCTCCAAAAACTTTCTCTGATCGTGACGGAAAATTTATTAGTGAAATAATCGATGCTGCCGGAAATGTTCGTAAGGTAAGATTGTTATCATGGATCGATGGCCGATTATGGTCTTCTGTTAATCCTATCAAAGACAATCTTTTATTTAGTTTAGGAGAAGAAGCAGGCAAATTAACCAATGCTTTACAAGGTTTTGATCACCCAAAAGCTCATCGAGAATTTGTTTGGGATGTTGCTCAGGCTGAATGGACCTATGAATACGCTCATTTATTTTCTGAAAAACATCAAAAAATCGCAAGCTATTTCCAAAATCAATTCAAATCTTTTCAAAAAGAGTATAAGCAATTGCGAAAAGGCGTTGTTCACAATGATGCGAATGACAACAATATAATTGTCACCAATGACCTTATCAACCCACAGGTAAAAGCTATTATTGATTATGGTGATGCTGTTTCTACACCCATAATTAATGATTTAGCTGTTGCTACAGCCTATGCTATCATGCATAAGCCAGATGCTTTGGCTGCAGCATTGCCAATTGTTAAAGGGTATCACGCCCAGTTTGCATTAGCAGAAGAGGAATTAAAATTTCTTTATAATTTGATAGCGATGCGCTTGATTATTAGCGTGACAAAATCAGCGATTAACAAACAAAAAGAACCTGATAACGCCTACTTGTTAATCAGCGAAAAACCGGCATGGAACGTATTAGAGAAATGGATTGATGTTGATGAGAATCTTGCCCACTATAGCTTTAGAGAGGCTTGTGGGTATACTCCTCACCCTAATGAGAATATGTTTACTACTTGGGCTGCTCAACAAATTTTTAAACTGCATTCCTTTTTTCCTACCTTGAATTTTAATGAGGTTTTTTCTCTAGATTTAGGTGTGTCAAGCACATGGCTCGGACAGGCGAGTGAATACAATGATATTGATTATTCTACCTACAAGATTAATTCATTACAAAAAGAACGGCCAAATAGTTTATTAGTTGGCGCGTATAATGAAGCAAGACCTTTTTACAATACAGCCGCTTACCAAAAAGAAGGAAATAGTGGGCCACAATACAGGACAATTCATTTAGGGAGTGATTTTTTTGTTCCTGTAGAAACACCTATACACTCATTTTATGGGGGCAAGGTAATTAGCTTACATAATATTGCTAGCAATAAAGATTACGGTAATGTTCTGATTTTGGAACATCAAACTGATAATGGAATATCTTTTTACACGCTGTACGGCCATTTATCTAACCGTAGTTTAGCTATTTTAAATGTTGGCGATACCGTAAAAAAAGGAGACTTAATAGCTTATATTGGTAATGTAGAAGAGAATGGTAATTGGGTTCCTCACCTACATTTTCAAGTGATTTTAGCTTTATTGGGTATTGAAAATGATTTTCCTGGTGTAGCGTATCCAAATCAAAAAGAAGTATTTAAGAGTATTTGTCCCAACCCAAATGTGCTTTTTAAGGCCAAAGAAACTAATCAAAATCATGAAAGTACAATTCAAGAAATTTTAAGCTACCGAAACGCTCATTTAGGAAAAAGTTTAAGTGTGTCTTATGATGAGCCTCTCAAGATTGTTAGGGGAGAAGGCGTTTATTTAATTGATAACACAGGTCGAAAATATTTAGATACCGTAAATAATGTTGCTCATGTTGGTCATGAACATCCAAGGGTGGTAAAAGCTGGGCAGCAGCAAATGGGAATTCTAAACACCAATACACGATATCTAAATGAGAATATTAATGAGTTTGCCAAAGAATTATTAAGCACTTTTCCTGAAAATTTATCTGTAGTTTATTTTGTAAATTCTGGTAGTGAAGCTATGGAATTGGCGATGCGAATGATCAAGGTCAATACGGGCCAAAAAGATATGATAGCTGTAGAAATTGGGTATCATGGTAACGCCAATGCCTGTATAGATATCAGTTCTTATAAGTTTGATGGAAAAGGAGGCTCTGGTTCTTCTGAATATACGCATATAGTTCCATTACCTGATACTTATCGAGGCTTGTACGTGGGAGAAAACACAGGCGCTGATTATGCCAAACATATTCAAGAGCAAATAGATACTATACAGACCAAAGGAAGAAATGTCGCCGGATTTATTTGCGAACCTATTGTGAGTTGTGGTGGTCAAGTAGAGCTACCAAAAGAGTATTTAAAAATCGCATACCAAGCGGTAAGAGATGCAGGAGGACTATGCTTGTCAGATGAAGTTCAAGTGGGCTGCGGTAGAGTCGGAAGTCACTTTTGGGGTTTTGAATTGCATGATGTCATTCCTGATATCGTGACTATTGGAAAACCAATTGGCAACGGGCATCCATTAGCAGCAGTTGTATGTACTCAAGAAGTCGCCAGTGGTTTTGCAAATGGAATGGAGTACTTCAATACTTTTGGCGGAAACCCAGTATCATCGGCTATAGGAAGAGAAGTATTACGTGTAATAAAGGATGAAAATCTACAAGAAAACGCCTTGACGACAGGCAATTACTTAAAGGATGGGTTACGGAAATTACAGCAAGATTTCCCAATCATTGGAGACATTAGAGGTCAAGGTTTGTTTCTGGGAATTGAATTAGTAGATGAAAACAAAAAACCGTTAACGAAAAAAGCCGCTTACTTAACAAATAGAATGAAAGACTTCGCTATTCTAATGAGCACCGATGGCAAAGACAATAACGTATTGAAAGTTAAACCTCCGATTGTTTTCTCTCAAGAAAATGCAGATGAATTACTTTCTAGACTACAAACTATCTTCAAAGAAGATTATATGACCTACATATGTGACTAAATTTTATTTACTAGTTGGCTTAGCCGCTTTGATTTCTTGTAGCTCATTGGTAACAAAAGAAAAAAAGCAAATCTTTCACAATGACCATACGGTCTTTGGAGAAAATAAACTTGATCCTCATGCTGATTTTTTTGCTTACGAATCTGAGACCTTGGGCAATAAAAATAATCTAGAAAATTCAAGTCGTTATCGATCCTTAAATGGAGATTGGAAATTTCATTGGGTAAGATCACCGAAAGATAGAATACATGATTTTTATGTAGAAAAGCTAATTACATGACAAAAATTGTGCTATGTTGATTTCCAATGGTTTTAGTGCGTTGAGCAGGCAATTGGCAATATAATCGAGTCCATATTTAAATATTGCTCTAGCTCTCCTGCCGTGCTTCTTTATCTTTATCGGACTTATATTTTGGTGGAGGTATATTCCCACTTTGTAGCACCATACGAAGGCCAACATGACCAGGAGCACTAATTTTTCGATACGCTCGAGGTCGGTAAGGTGAGTTTTCTCGATATCGAATCCACTAGACTTCATGGCCTTGAAGCACATCTCGATCTGCCATCGATTTGCATAATCCTGCTTAGACTCCTGTGGCCTGTTATACCAACTATATGTTGAAATGGGCTTTTAGAAATTGAAATATTTTTTTGCAGATTGATAAGAAAAATCTATTCATAGCCTTAGTTACGAATCTATTTTACGAAAAAAATATGTGAAAAAAGAAACTATTTATTAAGCTTATTTTGATGTATAATTGGTATTAAAGGAGACGATAATAAGAAAATCCCCTTTTTGAAGCTTGCAGCCCGAGAGATAATAGTATTGACCGTTGATGGAAACAATTTTGTCGTAGTGGCTATACTGTCCGACCCTTAGGTCGTTGAACAGCCAAGAGGCCTTTATCTCTCTTCCCTTTCGGGGAAGGTATACCTTGAAGTTGTTTCGGATACGGATATGGTACCTTATCCGTTCCCTGTTCAGGTAGGGTATCCATTTCTCCCCTACGAACTCCCTGTCCGCCACAAGGTATTCTATACATTGTTTTGCGAACAAACCTACAAAGTGCTCGATAATATCTAAACGTTCTTGGCTGTTGGAGTTACCTCTCTTGTCGAGCATGGTAAAGAGTAAAGGAAAGGCAACCCCTTGATATACCACGCCTAGTATGAAGATATTGATATCTGTTTTTCCAAACCTCCAGTTGGTACGGTCGATTGTCAACTTTAACCTGTCCTGTCCGTGCAACAGGGAAAAGATTAGTTTGGCTATCAAGTCCGTGTCCAGGGCATAGTGCGCGATGAAACGCTGAATCCGCCTGAGCGAAGAACCGGACAGTGTCGCATGGTCGAAGGCGTTGGCCAGTTTGTCAAAGGTGACCGTTTGTACCTTGCACAGCGAGCATACGAAAAGTGAAATGAGCTTTACCCTTGCCAAATTTAATTTTCCTCGGAAATGTGTATTCAGAACTGCTGTCAATTCATTATTTTTAAGGCAGGCATTGGTTTTTTTCATTAGAAAAATAAGTGGTATCATCTTTCTAAAGCACTGAAAATCAATTATTTATCCTAATATTTTAACACCTAATCTATTGATTTTCAATAGATTGTATTTTTGTCATGTACTAAATATGCATATATCAAAACACTTGTCGGCCCATCGCGCTTATTTGACAACATTGAAGACCCCTACCAAATGAATAATTTGGTTAATAAATCAGAATATGCAAGAGTATAGGAACAGTTGGAACAGAAGCTTCAGGTTGAATTTAAAAAAATAGGAGATGAATTCAAGCCAAGGCAATATTATATTGATAAATGGAATTACAAAATAAATGATGGTGGTGCTATACCTTATTCCCACGAAGCGTCTTCCGACATTGTATTTCAAGGCCCTAGATTGAATAAATAAACAATATAGTACTTAACAGTAAACAATATAGTTATGAATAATCAAAATAAATTTGATCTCACAAGAAGAAACTTCATTCAAAATATTGGGGTAGGTGCGGCGGCCGTTGGTACATTTTCGCTGACTTCCTGTGGAGGAGGTATTAACAATCTACCTAAAGATTCTGACGGCAATGTCATTCCTGGGTTCGGGAAAGCAGGCAATAAGCAGTCGAATCAAGCGGTGACTAAAAGTACAGATGTCTGGCAGTCAAAATCAGATCGAAAAATCCGTGTGGGTATCGCGGGTTATGGGCTAACTAAATTTGGAGCGTCTTTTTTCTATCAAAATCATCCTAATGTTAAAGTGGTTGCGGCAACAGACCTAGATCCTGAACGTTGTGCAGCTTTGGCTAAGGAAGTGGGTGCCCCCAAGACTTACCCATCTTGCGAAGAAATGATCAAAGACAAAAGTATTGAGGCTATATTTATTGCGACAGACGCACCCAGTCATGCGCGCTTGGCGATTATGGCGCTGAATCATGACAAGCATGTGTGCTCTGCGGTACCGGCGGTATTTGGTTTTGAAGCAGAGGGAGAGGCTGAAGCATTATTTAATGCTGTCAAAAGAAGCGGTATGAAATACATGATGAACGAGACATCGACATTTCATGAGGATCTCTACGCGAAAAGAATGCAATATCAGGCAGGTGCATTAGGGAAGCTTATTTATTCAGAAGGTGAATACTATCATGATAATATTGGAACTCTTGGAAGTTATAACCCTAAGAACGGCAAGATCGATACGAATGGTTGGCGACGTGCTCTTATACCGATGTGGTATCCAACGCATGCTACGGCGTATTTTGTTTCCGTGGCGGTTGGCCAGCGATTGACCGAAGTTTCTTGTTTGGGAACAGAGAGTCTTTACATTGAGTATAAAGATGGGAAAAATGCGCACAAGAACCCCTTTGGTACGGAAGCCGCTTTATTTAAAACGAGTGAAGGTGGCATGTCTCGCATGGTAATCAGCTGGGATATGAAAAATGCGCACGGTGAAAAGGGCCGTGTCTATGGTCAGAAGTCACACGACGAAACAATCAATGGCGCTCGCCCTGGCTTGCCGCCTCTTGGCGTTGACCCTGGTCATCACGGAGGTTCTCACGGACAACTTACCAATAACTTTATAGAATCCATTCTCCTGGATCAAAAACCCATCGTGGGTGTGAGTGAGGCGCTAAACATGACCCTGTCTGGCGTGATTGCACACAAGTCTGCGATCAA
Source organism: Flavobacteriaceae bacterium (assembly GCA_045046905.1). Classification (GTDB taxonomy): domain Bacteria; phylum Bacteroidota; class Bacteroidia; order Flavobacteriales; family Flavobacteriaceae; genus JASFYU01. The sequence goes on from JASFYU010000053.1 coordinate 37,767, forward strand.
GGGTGGGGAGTGGATGAAGATTCCTCAATATCAGATATAGTGAGAAATTTCCTTATGATATACCAAAAAAATCAACTGTTGTTTTAGCGTTGGAATCGGCACCAGGTGGAACCCGGATTTCTCAGCCGATTGCAGGCAAGCAACAAAAAGAAGTACAGGTTATTTCCCCTGCTAGCACAAGCAGAAAAAAACACATGAGTGCTAGAGCGAGCGTCACGCTCGTACCGTATTGAGTAAGAAGGGTATAAATAAACAGTACAGGTACAAGCAAGATGTTTACACCAGCGAAAAAAGAAGAAAAAGTAAAAATGAGTAGAAAACACAAATTTAACAACCCAACCGCAGCGTACTTCATAAGTTTCGCGACCGTGTATTGGTTAGATGTGTTTACTAGACAGGCCTATTTTTCAATATTAGAAAAGGCCGTTAAATATTGCAGAGCAGAAAAAGGGATGGAGGTTTTTGCATATTATTTTATGCCCAGTCACGTGCATTTTGTTTTTAGGTCAGATAATGATAATCCATCAGGTTTGCTTCGATATTTTAAAGGCTATACGGCTAGAAAACTGATAAAAGAAATTGAAGAAAACCCACAAGAAAGTAGAAAATAATGGCTGCTATGGATGATGGAAAGAGCGGGAGAAACGAAGAGTAATGTAGCCCATAGACAATTTTGGCAGCAACACAATAAACCTATTGAACTGTGGAGTAGCAAAGTCATCAAACAAAAAATAGACTATATACATAACAACCCTGTAGAAGCAGGCTTTGTAACAAACTCCATAGATTGGAAATACAGTAGTGCAAGAAACTATGCTGAAGATGAAGCTGTATTGAAAATTGATAATAAAGGAATGCATCTGGGAATGATGAAGTTATGAGAGCATTAATTCAGCATATTGGCCGTACCGGGCACAAGCGTGACGCTTGCGCCAGCGGGGGCTTGGCTTGTATCCCCTCTTAAAGCTAACAATTGATAAAAATAATTATCTTAAAATTAGAACACGCAAGAAAGCTCTGAAACCTTTTGTCGAATAATATTTTAAGATTATTTTTCCCTTAAAACTATATAGGGTTGACTTTTCCTTATACCATAAGGGTAGATTTATTCGACAAGTCATCGTTTTTGCTGACGGAACGTTTTAAAGCCCCATATCTCAATATTAATTTATTGACATATACCCATTGCACAAAACTGAGGATTGAAATTGTG
>JASFYU010000054.1:0-19316 GCA_045046905.1 Flavobacteriaceae bacterium
TAAAATACCAAATTTCGGTTTTTGGCCCTAAGGCCAAAATGAAACTGCTGAAATACCCCTATGGCTCTGCCTTGAGGATAGTCTGTTTCAAGAAATTTTTTATTTTGCCTCTTATATGGGCAATATCTCTTATCTCCTCAGTTATATTGAGTCTCCCCTTCCAATTATAGATTTTTTCTGCGGATATTTCCTTTTTTATCAATGGTATATCCGTCAGGAGTTTTACTATTCCAGATAAGTTCGGGTAACATCTCCAAGAGAACCTTTCTATGGCTTTCAATGATTTTTCTATTTCCTCTTTTATAGGCAATATTGTCCCATTCATGAGAATCGGTTCGATGATCGTATAGTTCCTCAAGACCAATATCGGGATAATAAATATAACGAAAGTGTTCGCTTCTCACGGCATGGCCGCTATAAGGCTTTTCGGTCCACGAAAACTGATAACTACTAATAACGGGAGAAGTCTTTGCGCTGGGGTTCTTAATTTGAGGTACAAGGCTATTTCCGTCCAAATGTACCGGCTTATCAAATCCTGCTAAATCAACCAGAGTGGGATAAATATCCATAAGACTTACAGGCTGATCACAGCTCGATCCTGCCCGGGTAATACCGGGAGCAAAAACAATGAACGGTACGCGAGTTGAACGTTCCCAAAGGGTGAATTTCTCAATATTTTCCTTTTCACCCATGTGCATGCCATGATCGGACCATAGTACAATAATAGTATTCTTGGCATATTGGGAATTTTCTATTGTATTCAATAATCTGCCTACCATAGCATCAGAAAAACTAATCGCTGCGGCATAGGATTGAACTACTTTCTCCCACTGATTGTTATCTTTCACCCATTTATGAATCCAACGCCTGCCATGGTCAAAAGCATCCTCGAGATCATTTTCCTTATATGCGGGTAGCACAACATCCTCCAATGGGTACATGTCAAAATACTTTTGTGGAACTTCCCAGGGGTCGTGAGGTTTCCATATTCCTACTGCTAAGAAAAAAGGCTTCTTATGCTCTAGTCCCAATTGATAATTGGCCCAGTCCACTACATGATAGTCCGCCATTTTTTCGTCAGGCACAGGAATTGGGCCCCATGTCCACCAACTATTCTCTCCACTAACCTTTCCACCTGGTCTACTCTTGTTGTCCACATATGAAGGATAAATAACTTCTTTTGGTGCACGAATTTGGAAGGGATGTGAGATGTAAGAACTTGGATAATAAAAATCCCAATTATCTGGTTCCACTTGACTGGTCGGTGTCCAAGGTGGCGCTTGACTATGGTATATTTTTCCTGCTCCTAACGTTTTATATCCTCTGTTTTTAAAAAATTGTTCTATGGTCTCCACATTTTCAAGGCCTGGGAACTTTCTCCATTCAGGACCATCTCCCCAATGTACGTTTTCTACTCCGGATCTGGCGTGATGTACTCCTGTTAGAATAGCGGCCCGAGCTGGAGCACAGGCTGGTGCGGGAGTATGGGCATTGGTAAAGACCATGGAAGAAGCGGCAAGTCGATCAATATTGGGAGTGTGGATTTTCATTTCCTTGTGTCCCCCTAGATATCCTACCCAATCATTCATATCATCTACGGCTATAAAAAGAATATTTGGCTTTTCTTTGCGAGAGGGGTCCTGAGTCTTTCCGTCATGATGTATCATTAGGCATACGGTTAAGGAAAGGAGAATATATTTATGATTTAATCTGAACATATGTTGTATTGTTATTATTTTATTTAAAATACGTAAATTGTTAATTTAAGCTTATCTCTTGGCAGAAAACCAAGGAAGTTCAGTTGGTATTCTACAGTATTATCTCAGGTATGCCATTCATTTATTTTTTCTGTTGTCCGTTGATTTTATACACCTGAAGAGTCGTATTGTTTTTAATGAATACAAGTAGTTGACTTTTATCCGCTCGTTCGAGAAGTGCAATGTCTCTAACTTCACCACTCACATTAAGGCCACTTTTCAGGTTGTTTATAGAGCTGAACTCTCCTTTTCCATTGCCTAAAAGGTATGTTCCCTTATTCGCATCATATCGACCAAACTTGACCCGTGTGCCAAAGAAATTACCACCTAAAAGTACATCTAGGTTTCCATCTTGATTGAAATCTTGTACAAGAATACCGTACACTGGGGAAAACTGCGAAGAATGGGGTAGGGGCGAAAGCTTGAACTGGTTATTTCCTAAATTCTCTAAATAGCTGGTCGCAAAATTTTTAGCCTGTAGAATTGTAGCTCCTTTTAGCTCATCTTCAGTGAAAATATCCGTAATTTTTTGATCTGCATAATCAGAATAGTTCACATACCTTCTTTTGAGGTTACTTAATTGGCCCAACAGGTCATCTTTAGAGAATACGGGGTAATTCTCACCCATATTATAGGAACATAATATAGGATCGATGGAGCCATTATCATCAAAATCTTTTGCATATAGCGTTACCGGTTCAGTGGCAGAAGCTTTCAGTTGTGAATTGAGTCCAAAGTTTCCAATGATGTAATCCATGTCTCCATCCGCATCAAAGTCACCTTCTTTTATGCTGTTCCACCATCCTTGAGTCTCCTTTAGTCCATATGCTTCGGAAACCTCAGTTAGTTTACCGTTTAAATTTTGGAACATTCGTATTCCCATAAACTCTCCGACAATAAGTAGATCTTCTTGAGAATCTCCATTGAAATCACTCCAAATAGCATCAGTAACCATTCCTAGGTTTACTAAATCAGGATTCGCTTTGGCCGTTATATCGGAAAAATTTCCTCTGCCGTCATTTTCTAGAATATAGCTTCTTGGAGCAGTAGGATAACGTCCTGGTACAAGTCTTCCGCCTACAAACAAATCTAGGTCGCCATCATTATCAAAATCATTGGACTTTACACATGAACTACTTGTAAGCATTGCAGGGAGGGAAGCGGTATTCTTTCTAAAATTTCCGCGGCCATCATTAATATAAAGGCGGTCTTGTAATTCAAGAGAACCTATTTCATATTCGTTGCCTCCACTGACTACATAAAGATCCATGTCTTTATCATTATCGGCATCAAAGAATAAGACTCCTATATCTTCAGAAGTTTTGTCTTCTTCAAAGATTTTAGTAGTCGAAGGAGTAAACCTGCCTGATTTTGTTTGAAAAAATAATTGCCCAACCATTCCTTTTGCTCCACCTATATATATATCTTCCAAGCCATCATTGTTAACATCTGCTTTTGCTATTTTCGGCCCTTGTGTAGACAATTTATGGGGCAAAAGTTGCTCTCTTTTAAAATCGATAAAATTGTTTTCTTGATGAATGTATTGTATCAAGCTGTCTGAAGAAACATTTGTAAAATAGGTTTCAGAAGTAATATTTTGTTCTATTTTGTTTTCGCCCGCTTCCGATTGTTTTACTATGAGCGTCTGATTTACAGCTACTTTTAGTAGAATTTGAACTTTAGAATCTGGCCAAGTAACTTTTAGTTTCTCTATTTCTGTTGATTTCCCCAAGCCAAAAACCAGATTAAAATCCACAGAAGATTGATACCCCCTTGCTGGTATCATTTCTTGGACCAAGATTTGATCTTTTTGAATAATTTCTATTTTGGCTCCGATTCCAAAAGTATTCCCGCCTGTTCCTTCTAATCTTATTTTAATATAATTGTTTGATTGTAAGGTTTCGCTATTATTTCTATACACAAAAGCTTCTTCTTCTATATTATTAACGACCAAATCTAAATCACCATCATTGTCTAAATCGGCATAAGCAGCACCATTGGAAAGTGATTTATGATTAAAGCCCCAGGCTGAATTCACTTTTTTAAAAGTTAAATCACCGTTGTTATGGTACATGTAATTTTCTTCAATAGTTGATGGAATCTCACTAAGAAATTCCATAATAGCAGTTCGCTGTCCTGTTTTATTTTCTTTCAATTTTTCTTGTACGGCATAGTTCATAAAGTCCATATTGGTGTAATCACGTTTATAGCCATTGGTAATGAACAAGTCTTTGTAACCATCATTATCAAAATCAGCAAAGAGCGACGACCAACTCCAATCGGTACTAGAGATGCCGGAATATTGACCTATTTCGGAAAAAGAATTCCCCTTATTATTCAGTTGCAGCATATTACGCATGGTTTGGTTGTAAAATCCAGAATTCACGAGTAAGTTGTATTTATCATAGTTGTCGGGGCCAGAAACCATTTTTTGACGATAATTTCCTTCAGGAAGCATATCTAGGGTCATGATGTCAGTATAACCATCATTGTTGATATCAGCTATATCTGAGCCCATTGAAAAAAGTGAAACATGACCAATAAATTTTTCTAAACTTTCAGAAAAAGTACCATCTTGATTGTTGATGTACAAATAATCCTGTTCGTTATAATCATTGGAGACATAAATATCTAGCCAACCATCATTATTAATGTCTGATACGGCAATACCTAGCCCAAACCCAAGTATGTTGGAAATGAGTCCTGCCTGATCGCTAACATCTTTGTACTTTCCATTGTCATTTCTGTAAAGCTTGTCTGAATAATCCTTGTTCGTACGGTTCTTGAGTGAGGCCGTTATTTGCCCAAAGCCAGCATATTCTTGAGTAGAATGATTAAGAACATACAGGTCTAAATCGCCATCTTTATCATAATCAAAGAATATACCCTGTGTCGAATATCCCGAATCATCAACACCATATTCGGCCGCTTTTTCTGTAAAAGTTAGATCGCCATTATTAATGAAAAGTAGATTTTTTCTTTTGTCTGGATCTTTTGCTGCCGATCGACATACATAGATATCCAAAAAACCGTCGGCATTAACATCGGCCATTGTGGTGCCGGTATTCCATCGGCCAGCTGCAAAAACACCAGCTTCTTCTGTTATTTCATCAAATTTAAAATCTCCTTTGTTAATATACAATCGACTGCCGACCATATTGCCCGTAAAATAAATATCGGGTAATCCGTCATTATTAAGGTCGCCTATGGCAACACCACCTCCATTGTAGAGATACCCGTATTCGAAGACGTTGAACTGTTCTGTTTCCTTTATAATATTTTTAAATTTGATACCTGTTTCCGGTGGGGAAAGTAAGGTAAACATTTTACTGGTTTCCTTTTGAGCACACGAAAAGAGAAGAAATAGCGTAGGAAAAACGAAGAATTTAATTTTTGATTTCATTATATCTATTATAGTAAATCAATTGAAAATAAATTGGTACAGGGTTTTTAATAATTTTTTGATATCTAATAAGTAAGCTAGTTGAAAATTTAAAAAGCACCAATAAAAATGAATTCATTGGTGCTTCTCTTTATTAGAAATTTGATGTTAAATTATTTCTTATCCCACCAAACTTTTGTGGATCCGAGGTCTGCGCCACCCAATGAGGATACCGCTGCATTGACAGCTTCTGTATTTACGGTATACTCACTTGTCACATATTTCATTCTCCTCATAATGTCGCTAACACCTACATTGCCATTTTCCGAATTAAGGCGATCATACTGTTTGGGGTAACCAGTCCTCCTTAATTCAGCCCAAGCCTCCCAACCATCAGGATATAGGGCCAACCATTTTTGAGTAATGATTTGCTCTAATTGCCTTTCTTTATTGGCAGCAGCCTCAAAAGCTACAGGAATATCAGTCAAAGCGGGTGTATTGTGTACATCCAAGGTTGGTAGGGGCACGTTTGGACTTGCAATATAAGTATCTATAGCAGTCGCATCGGCACCTGTCCACTCCATGATTGATTGGCGAATGCCTTCCTCATAGAGTTCTTGTACTGTTCCTCCCATGTCCCAACCTTCTAAAGCCCCTTCAGCTCTAAGAAGATAAACTTCTCCTGATCTAATTACGACAATTCTTGCATTTCCACCTAGATTTGATGGCAAGAAATTAGAGCCAAGATCTGAGTGGCCATTATTCTTGTTGTTTCCAAGGTCGACTTTAGATTGTCCATTTCTTAAACCTTCGTAGGGTATACCATCTCCATCAGTGTCGCCATCTGCGGCTGGACTGAAATAGACGGGCATTCTAGGGTCCTCATATCCTTTTAGCACACTTTCCATTGCTGCGCTCATACGATATTCTCCCCAGTTGGTAATTGTATTGATTGGATTGGGAGAAGTTGAGGTCGTAAGCATAGTCGCATTATCAGATACTGACAACATAACACCATCCGCAACAGCTTGTTCGGCCATTGATTTTGCCATTCCTGGATCAACGTATTTTACGCGCATTGCCAAACGTAGTTTTAAGGAGTTGGCAAATTTTAGCCAAAGGGCCGCATCACCACTGTAAATCTGATCATTGCTACCAAATCCGTTACCACCACCTTTTAGTACAGTAATAGCTTCATTGAGAAGTCTGAACAAATCGGTATAAATAACGTCTTGAGTATCATATGCTACACCTTCTATAGATCCATTACCAAAGTCACTATAGGGCACAGAACCGTAATAATCGGTAATGCGATGGTATCCATACGCCCGCCATACTTTGGCAATGGCATTCTGCAAAGTAAGGTCATTCTCGGCTGTGAAATCTTCCACAAACTTAATATTGGGTGCCGCCTGACCATAGAAAGAACCCCAGCACAAATCAGACCAACGCCCCACTTGTACGTATCGATCAGAATCGAAATTGGACTGAGTGGTTGCAAAATACTGACAATACAAATCTGAAAACAGGTTTTGAGAGATCTGAAATCTCCAATGTACACCGTTTACAGTATTATACTGTGCTTGGGAAAACGCCAGACCAATCAAGGAACCATCGACCACCTCTGTGGTAAGTTCTTTGGGGTTGGTATTAATTTCATCAAAATCACTTGTACAACCAATGGTTGTAAAGACTGATATAATGATGATCAACGAATAAAATTTAAAATATTTCATAGTCAATGTTATTATATTGTTAATTAGAAGACCAGACAAGATGGTCTTCTGTAAAGTTATGATAAAATTAGAAGCTAAACTTCATATTCAGTCCAATTTCTCTTTGAGTAGGAGGTGCAAATTGTTGCAACCCTTGCCTATTTGTTGCGGTAGAAGCAAAGACCTCAGGATCCACATTGCCCGCTTTATTAGAAAAGAAAAATAAATTTCTTCCTGCCAATGACACCGTAACTTTTGTAAGCCATGTTTGATCTAGCATAGACTGTGGTAAAGAATATCCGAGAATCAGTTCGCGCAATCTTACATTAGAAGCATCACTTGTAAAAGCTTCTCCAACAGGAGCGTTTCTGCCGCCAAGAGCCGACCACATTTTTTCGGCATTGGTTGCAGCTGTATTTACAGAGCCATCTTGTTGCACCGCAGTTTCTCCTGCGAAAAAGTTATCTCCGAACACTAGGCCACCACTTCTGCCTACCAATGTTTCTTCGGTTAGCCCATCTGCAAACATAATGGCATTAGTGTTGTTTACGATAGTTCCTCCTATTCTAATATCTATCAAGAAACTAAGGTTCAAATTCTTGTAGTTAAATGAATTTCGAATTCCGCCCATCCAATCTGGGTTGAAATTACCAACTTTTACATCCAATCCTGATGTAACTGTCGGAATGCCATCTGCCCCTACAATAACACGCCCTTGATCATCTCTATTAAAACCACGAGAATAAATATCTCCAAAAGGATTACCAACTACGAGTTTAAATTGACTCAGAAAACTTGCTCCTCCAATATTCAACTCATCTAAACCTTCTGATATTTCAAGAACCTCACTAGTATTCTTGGCATAGTTAAAAGTCATATCCCAACTAAAGTCATTAGTACGTATTGGTGAGGCGGTAAGTGTAAATTCAACACCCTTGTTTTGGATATCTGCACCATTTACGAAAAGGCTTGTTGCCCCAGAAGCTATAGGTAGGGAAACTCTAAAAAGTTGATCCCTACTGTTAGACTTGTAATACGTGAAATCTATACCAAGACGACCACCAAAGAAACGAGCATCAAGGCCAAGCTCAGTTGAAACTGTTGATTCTGGCAAAAGATTTTCATTAGGTATTGTAGTAGAAGGCTGTAAGAACCCATTGGCTCCACCACCACTAATATTGGCAGCTCTTACTGTCTGATAAGGATTGGTATCATTACCCACCTCAGCGTAAGAACCTCTTATTTTTAATAACGAAATCCAATCGGGTGTTGATCCCATTAAATCCGAGGCAACTATAGTTAAACCAGCTGATGGGTAGAAAAATGAGCGGTTTGCACTCGTCAATGCCGAGCTCCAATCATTTCGGCCAGTAACATCAAGGAATATGGCATCTTTGTAACCAAAAGTGGCCACACCATATAGCGAATGTACTTCTTTTTGGCTGAAAGACTCTGTAGCTCCTATCACCGAGGTATTTCCGAGTGAAAAAAGATTAGGTACATTGAGTGAATTTGATCTGTTTGGGTTTACAGTAATGCGGCTATTTTCATTTTTTCGAATATTGCCCCCAACACTTGCATCCACAGTGAAATTTTCTGTGATATTGTTCTTGTAGTTTAGCAAAAAGTCAGTATTCCACTCATAACCCTTACGATTATTGGATCTGAACCATCCATTATCAGCAATGATATATGAATCGGTTGACCATCTATACTCTTGGGTCGAATTAAACCTGTCTAAAGCAGTACGTACTAACACATTAAATTTGGGTGTAACTTCATAATTCAAAGAAACCAATCCGATTACTCTTTCCTCTTCAATGTCGTTTGTTAAATTGTTTAAGTTCCAGTACGGGTTTCCTGGGGCATTGTTGTTCGGTGTCCAAAAGTGCTGTTTTACAAGTCCTTCCGCATTGGTGAATTCAAATATCTTCATATCTGCGCTTTTAATATTCGTGGGGACTTTGTATAGAGCCCGTATAGGATTCTGATATCCTTCTCCACCTTCCAATGAGTAATTGGTGTCTTCGCGTATATAGTTAAGTTTGGTGTCTAAAGTAAATTTGTCGAGTAACTTAGACCTAACACGTATATTGAAATTATTTGAAGATAAGTCATTGCCTGGTACAATACCTCCGGCATCTGTATAGGTATACGAGAAATAAGCATTGGTCGTATCCGAATTGGTCGTAACACCTATGTTGGTAGCCGATACATGACCTGTACGAAAGAAATCGCTGGTTTTATTGGTTGGATTTGCCGAATAAGATGTTGTTGCAGAACCGAATTCTGGATCGTTGGACCAGTGAGGTACCGAACTACCATCTAGTTGAGGCCCCCAAGAGCGATTGGCACCTTGCAAATATGTTCCATCAAAACCTTGACCATATTCATTTTGAAAATTGTTCAAATAAATTGGTGTTGCTAAGGTATAACCTGTGTTTATTTCGATTGAAAATGGTTTGCCACCCGATTTTCCTAGTTTAGTAGTTACTAGAATCACCCCATTGTTTGCGCGGCTTCCGTATAAAGCAGCTGCATTGGCTCCTTTAAGTACCGTAATGGACGCAATATCATCTGGACTAATGTTCGAGATGTCACTATTCATAGGTACACCATCTACAACATAAAGCGGTTGACTACTACCGTTGATAGAACGGTTACCCCTTAAAAGAACTTTAGATTCAGCACCTACACCGCCTCCAGTTCTAGTAATGGAGATTCCGGAAACCTTACCCGAAATACCATCCAATATATTCAATGATCTAGCTGTAGTAAGCTCTTCGGTACTTACAATTTCAGCGGCATAAGTCAAAGACTTTTTCTTACGTGTAATACCAAGTGCCGTTACTACAACCTCATCAAGCTGACTAGCATCTATTTCCATGCTCACGTTTATTGTGTTCGATGAACCAATGGTAATACTTTGGTTTTTCATGCCAATGTAGGAAATAGCCAAAACGTCTCCTTCAGAGGCCTCGATAGAATAGTTTCCATCAAAATCAGTTTGGGTACCATTGGTTGTTCCTTGCACTAAAATGTTCACCCCTGGCAAGGGTGACCCATCTGCTGCATCGGTAACATTACCTGATACTGTTTTGGTCTGGGCCATTATCCCCTGAATACAGAGAAATGCCATACATGTTAAAAAGTAATGAATCTTTCTTTTCATACGAATTAAATTTAAGGTTTGTTAAGTTGAGTTAAATTAAAAAAAATAGTTTTACAAAATATATAATTATAGACGAATAACACTTCTTGAAAGCTGAGAAACAAAAACAATGTGATAATGCTAGCTGCCCCGTATACAATCGAAAATTAATTTATTTTCTATTCCGCCCGTATAAATAAGCTTGTGGCCTTGGTGACGAGGACAGAAATACAAATAATCTTTTAATCATAATACGAGTTCTTTCTGAGGGTGAAGTTCATTCATAATTTCGGTGAATGTAAACTTTTTTTTTTAAGTACAGCTAAAATTCGAATAAATGTGCTCGAACACATTTGTCGATGATCTAAAATTGGCGTACTCCGATTAAAGAATACTACAACCAAGCTTATGAATTAATTAGGTTTATTCCTGCCAGTGGGTTTAACCTGCCTGCGGTAGGCAGGCAAGCTCCGAGGTAGCTTACTTTAAATAGTATTGAACATTTTCAGAAGTGATGATATCGATAGGAAGTAATTCTTGAGCAGGTATTTCTTTTCCGAAAAGGAAATATTCTGCAAGGTACCAGACGCCTAGATAGGCCTGCCGTTCAGGTTTCTGGTGAATAAGAAAATCGATTGTACCTTCTTTCAAGCACTTTATATTCTGTTCGATAAGGTCATAGCCGACCACAACGACTTTTTTTTCTATTCGCTCCAAAACCTTTTTCAGTAGATAGGTTTTTGAGTTGGTTATGAACACTGCCGAAATGGTAGGATTGTTTTTAAAGAAAATGCGAGTGTCATTTTCAAAATTAGCTAAACTTTCAGTATTGAAAATATGAGTCGTAATTAAATGGGTACTCCCCTTTTGCTCGAAATAGTGTATAAACCCCTTCTCTTTAAGCTCCATATGGGGTTCCATATTAATATGAACAATGGCAATTCGAGCCTTAAAATCAATAATTTTATCAACAAGGCTGGCCGCAACCCTTCCGCTTTGATACATATCTTGACCAATAAATACTTTTCCCTTTAGCGACTTGATGTAGTTGTCGAATAATGCAACGGGGATATTTAGTTTTTGACATTTTTCGAAAATTAGTCCTGCTTCTTTCTGAAAAAATGGTACCATTAAAAGCGCATCAGGAGCGGGGTCGAGAGCTTTCATCGATTTTTCATGAAAAGAAGTTTCGTCATAGGGGTAGTAAAAAAATTCCTCGACAATAATACCAAAGGGCTTGAACTCCTTTGCAGCTTTCTGGATTCCGTAGTGTGCTGGGGCCCAATAAGGATCATCATTTGCAGAGGGCATTAACACACTAATACGATATACTTTATTGTTCTTTAGATTCTGTGCTATCGGATTTGGTTGATAATCGATTTCCTTCAATATTCGCTCTACTTTTTCAGAGGCTCTTTTAGAAACTTTTCCTCGATTATGTAACACTCGGTCTACAGTACCTTTCGATACTCCTGCCAAACGTGCGATATCTTTAATGGTATATTTTGTACTAACCATAATTTAACCTTTCATTGAGGGTTTAACCTGCCTATGCTGGCAGGTAGGTTTCCCGAGGATTGCCTTGTTCCGCTAGCTATCGGAATAAAGATGTTATTTCCTGAAGCATAGCTCTCACCCTTGGATCAAGGTTGTTGATAAGGAGGGATTGTGGTGATTATCAAAACTTAAAATTAAAACAGATTTTAAACGCTAAATATAGAATATATTTGAAAGCTGATTGCGAACAGCACTTGATTTTATTTTCACCAGTGGGTTTAACCTGCCTATGCCTGCCTACTGCAGGCTTGCATCGAAATGTTAAAGTTTGTTCCTTTTAATGCCTCGTGGGTTTGCCTGACGGCAAAGGCAGGCTTGTCCCGAGGTAGTTTATTAGAAATTAGTCTGTAAAAAAACCATGGTAGAACCAATTAAAGTATGTCGTTTACATTGCTATAGGCGCTTTCTTCAACAATCTATCAAATGCTTCAAAAATAAAGGCAATACCTATTACAACCCCTGAGCCAATAAAATTTAGCCATAAATAACCCAATTTCTCACTGCCTGAAGGGTAAATATGAATCAAATAATAATAGATAAAACAGATAATAATCTGCGTTACTATGGCAGCAAAGAAAACGGCATTGCCCTTAACGAACTTGAAGAAGAATGCCAGTAAGAATATTCCTAATACATTGCCATAGAAAATAGAGCCGATTATATTCACCAATTGTATGAGGTTATCAAACAAATTAGCCACGTTTGCGATTAATATGGCTATAATACCCCATAAAAGTGTAAAAGCCTTTGAAACATTTACATAGTGTTTTTGCGTAAAATTACCCTTTCTGTTACGTTTGTAGAGATCCAATGCCGAGATGGTGCCCAATGCATTTAGTTCCGAAGCGGTAGAGGACATTGCCGCCGAAAGGATTACGGCCAATAATAGTCCAACGAGGCCTTTGGGTAGGTTGTTCAAGATAAAATGAATGAATACATAATCCTTGTCATTGGTTTCTGCACCTTTATCTGCTTTCTTGATTAATGCCTTTGCGGCGGCTCTATTTATACTGTCTTTTTTGTTTATTTGAATAATGTTGAATTTTGTTTCTTCTAATGCCGTGTATACCTTAATATCTAAAGCGGCTGAGAAATCATCTTGAGCTATTTTTTTTTGAATCTCTAGTTTCCTATGCTTTTCCTGTAGTAACTTGTAATCTTCAGCGTATGGCGAATCCATAACAATTTTTGTGGCTGACGGATTAAAATTAAGGGGTGATGGGTTGTATTGGTAAAAAACAAAAACCATTATGCCCACCAAAAGAATGAAAAACTGCATGGGTATTTTTAATATACCGTTGAAGACTAACCCTAATTGGCTCTCACGAACAGATTTGCCTGATAAATACCGTTGTACCTGACTTTGATCCGTACCAAAATAAGCCAATGCCAAAAAGAGACCACCAGTAATACCGCTCCAAAAAGTATACCTGCTCTTTGTGTTAAAGCTAAAGTCGAGAATATTCAATTTATCACTGGCTCCTGCAATTTTAAGTGCCTTTCCAAAAGTAATATCGGTAGGTAGATACCCTAAAATAAAAAAGAAGGTAATGAACATGCCTCCCATTATGATGAACATCTGTTGTTTTTGGGTTACATTGACCGCTTTTGTACCCCCGGAAACGGTATAAATGATGACCAGGGCCCCAATGATGATATTGAGGGTTTTAAGGTCCCAACCTAATACTGCCGACAATATTATTGATGGGGCATAAATGGTAATCCCAGCAGACAGCCCCCTTTGGATTAAAAATAGGATTGCGGCTAGGGAACGTGTTTTTAAATCGAATCTATTTTCTAAAAACTCATAGGCCGTGTACACTTTCAACCTATGATATATAGGAATAAATACCAAACAGATGATAATCATCGCCAGAGGTAACCCAAAATAGAATTGCACAAACCCCATTCCATCATGAAAGGCCTGCCCCGGAGTAGATAAAAAAGTTATGGCACTTGCCTGGGTAGCCATAACCGATAGGCCTATGGTCCACCATTTCGAATCATTGCCTCCACGAACATAATCGTCTACATTCTTACTACCCCTAGTTTTCCAGACGCCATAGGTTACTATGAACAATAAGGTTGCTGTGAGTATAATCCAATCTAGTGTTCCCATATTTATGTATATGAGGTCATTAAATAACCAAAAAACAAAACATATAGGATATTAAGTATCAATACCAGAGTGTATTCTTTTTTCCATATAAATTTGTTTAACATGTTTAGTCTTTTATCTGATTGTCGTAATCTACATTGTTTTTGCCTATAGAAAGCATATTGGCAAATAGCTTATAGGCACCGGAAACCCCCGCGGGTAATTCCCTAAAAAAGCTGAGTCCGGTATAAATATAATTGCCTTTCCCGTACGGGGCCACCAACAGGCTCCCTTTTTTTGCCGTTTCACCCTCGTCTTGCATTGACAGTATGGGTGTGAATTTGGCATCCCATTCATTCGGAAAATAAAGGCCTCGCTCTTGTACCCAACCTTCAAAATCTTTTTCAGATATGGTGTTGGGGAAATTTACAAGGCCATGGTTCTTTGCTATTATTGTAACGGGAGATGCTTCGTCGGTTACTCTATCACGTGATAGTTTTAAGTCATAAGGCGCAATATTCTCGAATTGTGCATTCCATCTTCCGGCCGTATTGTATTGTAGGATGAGGTTTCCGCCATCCTTGACATAGTCTAATAAAAAGCGTTGTTTGAACTTTAATTCTGGGACTACATTATACGCTCGAATGCCAACTACAACGGCATCGTACCCGTCAAGTGTTCCTGAATCGATAGTGCTTGGGTCGACGATATGAACGGTATATCCTATTTGCTCCAAACTTTTAGGAACCTCATCACCGGCACCTACAATATACCCAATATGCTCTCCGGCTTTTTGTATGTTAAGCCGTACAACTTTGGCCTCGGAATGCCGCAGAATCGTTTGCGTAGGAATATGGTCGTAGGCTATTGTCAAAAGCTCATGTGTAAATTCTTTGCCATCAACTCGTATGATAGGTGATATATAGCTTTCATCCTCATGGTTGGGCGGAGTCAATGTAAAGATTAATGTCTTTTCATCTCCTTTCTTCTCAATTTCAAATGCTTGTGTTTCTTGATCCACTGCCCAAGCTTTGGAAAAACAAAGTTGTACTTCACCTTTTACACTGTCTTTGTGAGCCATTACCTTCACAGATACTTTTTTCGAATTACCATCGGCGAAAATCAACACCTTATCTGTAAAACGCGCTGTAACTTCAGGAATTATTTCAAAAGGTTGGTACAGTTCTCCTTTATCGGGTCGAGCATAACGGTGTACCAACGGCTTTTTGAACACCAAGGAAAGGCCATTGATTTCTACAGCAAAATCTGCAAAGAGAACCCTTGGTGTTTCGGGTTTGCCAATGAGCTGCTGCTCTTTCACGGTATACATGCCTAAACTTCCTTTTTCTGTCAGCCAGTAAGGGCTGGTGAAAGCTATATTTTTAGGAATTTTTAATGCCAGTTCGAAGCTTTGTTTTTCGTTGTTCTTTAATTGTGTGGCCTGGCTTAAAGTCGAATTTGTAGCGGAAATCGTCACTGATTTAAGAACAATGTCGACATCACTTCTATTAATCGCTTCTATGTTTACACTTAGCGGTCTCCCGGGGTTCGAAAAAGGCACATCAGTCGAAGCTTCTAAGTACAGGCCTGAAACGGCTATTATAACCTCTTTGAGTTCTTTGGATTTTAAAGCTCTCCAATGTGGGTCTGGAACCTTTTGAAGCAGTTTATAGGCTTTTACCAATTGGGCAATATGCTTTGATGGATTTATAAAATCAAACTCTTCTTCGATAGCATATAAAATTGCTCCTATAGGTTCACCGCCTTCAATGCGAGACCATCTTGTATTTATACCATCGAAAATATTATTTTCATCCTTTGGAAGGTCGCCTTTCAATAGTTCAACATATTCATTTTCTGATCCTCTGGCAGACAATCTACCAAAACCTTGACATAGATGCTGGCTACTTGCCAAAGTTGCGATTTCATTGTTCGAAATACCCAAGACCGGGTAATACACTCCGGTGTCCATATGCAACATATTGGATTTATCCGCTTTTTTAAAATTCTCACGACTTCCGTAAAACCACCATGAGGTATTAAAGAAAAGACGCTTTGGCTGCCAAGTTTCAGTGAGGGTCAGTTGATCCGGATAGCTGTTGAGGTCGCTGACCATATCAAAAGCTTCAAAGCTTAACATTGCCGATGAGGTATGGTGTCCGTGAGTGGTACCCGGACTTCTATGGTCGAACCTATTGATGATGACGTCTGGCTTTAAATTGCGAATAATCCAAACAAGGTCACTAAGAACGGCATCTTTATTCCATATTTTTAAGGTCTCGTCAGGGTGTTTGGAGTAGCCGAAATCAACGGCCCTGCTGAAAAATTGTTCGCCACCATCAATGCGCCTTGCCCCCAAGAGTTCTTGCGTTCGTAGAACGCCCAACATTTCTTTTAACTCTGGGCCAATAAGGTTTTGACCGCCATCTCCTCTGGTAATCGATAAATAAGCGGTTCTGGCCTTTACCTCGTTCGAGAGATATGAAATCAATCGAGTATTCTCATCATCGGGATGAGCAGCGATATAAAGTGCGGTACCTAAAAAATTCAGTTTTTGTAAGGAATGGTAAATGTCAGCAGCCGATTGCTTTTTGGGTGCTTGGGCGGGAGACGTCTGTATTAAAAATAGAAAGGCAATACAGAATACCTGTAAATGGTGCATATTGTTGATTTTAGTCGGCTTTCAAATATAGAAAGATAAAAAACCTTAACCCTATTTTTAGAACTTCTTTAACAAATTACAATGTCTAACACGAATTAAGCATCAGCCTCTTGTAATGAGAATTGAAACTATACTAAAATATGACTTTTTAATAGTTTGAGCATAGTAGGGTCGCTGAGCTTGTCGAAGTGTCGACCTAGTGAGACTTCAAAAAATAATGAAACGGTATATTTTGAAGTAGTTTCAAGGTGTAATAACCTATCTATTGCATAAAGAGGGTTTAAAAACCTTCTTTCGAACCTTCATAATTGTAGACCAAAGTAATTGCTTTTTGTATCATTAAATTATTAGGGTAGACCAAAAGCTCACCGTTCTCTTTTCTTAAATTTACATGAAAGGCCTTGATGTCCTCAATAAGATAAGAGCCTTCAGCTTCAATATCCTTGTCCGAAATCCTTATCCTATCACCAATTTTAAAAGGAAAGGAAAAGAACAGTATAACTCCTGCGGTCACATTACTTAAAATAGACCAACTTGCAAAAAGGGCTATGCCGATTACTGTAAAGACAGAGGAGAAGAGAAGCCCTAGGTCTTTAAAGTTTATGCTCCAAATGAAAGCAAAGGCACCAATACCCAAAAAGGTCATCAATATCGATAGGTATTTGGTGACCAAAAGCGTTCGTGCTTCTGCTAGATTACTGATTTTACCTATTCTGCGGACAGTTTTGGCAATGATAAACTTTAGAGCCAGTAGTACAGTAAATACAATGACAGTGGCAAACAATTCATTTTGATGGTCGGTGATAAAAGTCTCCATGCGGTTATAACCCTAAACTGTCACGTAAAGACAGGTTGTTATTTCCATTTTGCTGCCAATATGGTGTTTTTAAGGTCGCAATCTTTGAGGCTTTTGAAACAAGAATTTTGGCCTTGTCGCCAAAGCCACTTTTGAAGCTTTCCGTCCAACTTTCTATAGTATGGGGAAAAGCTGTGGTAAAACTGATGGTAAGAGATCGTTCGAGCTCTGGGTAGTTGATTTCATAAGTACTCAAAACGCCGTCATTAGTCAAACGTAAACTTGCATTATATGCTTTTAAACCTTTGTGAGACAATCGTATATATTCAAAAGAAGGTATGACCTTAAAATCTCCTATAGGAAGCTCTTCTGGTCGTATTCGTATCTTGTTCCACAGCTCGTTTTCCAATATTGTTTTATTCAATTGTAGGTTTTGGTCCGCCTCTGATTCGAAATAGGAATGTGACATAATCTCATATTCCTTGCGATTGTTCAACTGCGCATATACATGTCCGCACCATTCCTGAGAAGAAAAAGATACTTTTAGCGCGTGTTGGTCATCATGAACAGGATAAAAAGTACTGGTCATAATTGAATAGGGGTAAATGCCCGTCAAATACTTTTTGGTGCTGTTTAGTTTTAAAACGGGAATATTGGTTGAATTGTTTTGGTCGGCCTTTACCTGCTTATCTCCTAAAAATGGTTCAGTAACGTAGATGAGTACGGCATGCCCTTCTCTGATTTCTCCGTAGCGAGCTTGTTCAAGCTTATACGAAGTTATTTCAGCATTTCCGGCGTACCAATACTTTTTAAAATCGGCAGGCAGCTTTTTTTTGAGTGATTTTTCGACTACGCTATTACCCTCATTGTTTAAGGCGATATCAGTATTCAGGGTTTTTACTTTTTCTTTGCACGAGACCATAAAAAAAGTGCTTAAGAGTACTGTAAAAAGTATGACTTCAGTGCGGACGTATCTTTTCATGGTCTTTGTTTTTAACAAAATTACCAAAAAATCATAAGCCTACCATACGCATTAACGTTTTGTATACTAAATGGGTCGGTAAGCCGACCACATTGCTATATGAGCCCTGGATCTCTTCGATACCGATTAAGCCGATCCATTCTTGAATACCATAGGCTCCGGCTTTATCAAAAGGTTTGTAGGTATTTACGTAAAACCAAATTTCATCGTTTGTTAGCGCTTTGAATTTGACCTTGGTAGCATGATGTATAACTTTTTGGGTGTCTAAAGTGGTAAAGCATACCGATGTAATGACCTCATGCCAATCATTCGATAGTGTCTTGAGCATTTTATAAGCTTCTTCAGCCTTGTTGGCTTTTGCCAATGACTTTTTATTGTGCCATACCACGGTGTCCGAGGTAATCAAAATCTCATTGGTATTTAGTTCGCCATCAAAGGCACTTGCCTTTAATTTCGCTAGATGATCACATATTTGACTTCCTTGCAGCTCTTGGGGGTAGGTTTCTTCGACTGGTTTTAAGCGTATTTCAAAATCAATGCCTAGTTCTTTAAAGAATTGTTGCCTTCTCGGCGAACCTGATGCCAGAATAATTTTGTACTGTTTTGGTATATTTTGAAGCATAGGTTCCTCAGGCATTTTTGGCATCAAAATCAGTATTCCAATCGCCGCGGACTTTCATGACCTGTTCGATAACATCGCGTACACATTGATTACCGCCTATACGATGCGAAATATAATTGCAGATTTCCTTCACCTCTGGTACGGCATCTTGAGGGCAGGTAGCCAGTGCTACCAATTTCATCGGAGGTATATCGGGTAGGTCATCGCCCATATAGAGTACATTTTCGGGTTTAATATCATAAATATCCAAATACGCTCTCAAGGGTTCTTCTTTGTGATGTGCCTCAAAATAGATGTCGGTTACACCCAATCCGCGCAAGCGATCTCTAACACCTTCATTGCTGCCACCCGAAATAATACAGACCTTGTACCCCTTCAGTATAGCCGTTTTGAGTGCGTAACCGTCTTTGACGTTCATTTTTCGCAACAGTTCGCCCTCTGTAGTAATCAATACGGTGCCATCGGTAAAAACACCGTCAACATCAAAAACAAAGGTTGTTATGTTTTTTAAATATTCTTTATAGCTTTTTTTCATAAGTATTTTGGATTGATTCAGTCAATAAGGCATACATTTTCTTATGTTTTTCTTTTTTT
>JASFYU010000055.1:0-5594 GCA_045046905.1 Flavobacteriaceae bacterium
ACAATATTTAATATTTTATACAGATTATTGACGGTAAAAAAGAGAGGTTGACCCAATTGAATTAATAATACCAGCAAGTCTTAATTTTAGAAGATTTACTATGTAAAATATACCTAATAACACAAATTAGCACCTAAACATTATGAGGATTATAGCTTCAATTTTACTAGTATTCACTTTTCTTTCATGTACAAAAAACACTGAATATTACTCTTTAGACGACTATAACAAAGTTGAAAAAATTGATGTGCATATCCATGTAGCGACCGACAGAGATTTCTTTGTGGAACAGGCTCATAAAGATAATTTTAGGATGCTCAATATTGTAGTGGATTTGTCTAAAGGTCCCGAATACATTCAAAGTGAATACTACCATCGTATCGATCAGAAAACCAGACACCCAGAAGACTTTGAATTCGCTACAGCTTTTTCAATCAAAAACTGGGATGACCCTGATTGGATAGCCAATACCATAGCGTGGTTAGATAAAAGTTTTAATGAAGGAGCTATAGGTGTAAAAGTGTGGAAAAACATTGGAATGGTTTTTAGAGATAAAAATGGAGAGTTGGTAATGATCGATGACCCTAAATTAGACGCTATTTTCGACTATATAGAAAAAAGAGGCAAAACATTAATCGGACATTTGGGCGAACCAAAGAATTGTTGGTTGCCATTGGATCAAATGATAGTTAACAACGACATCTCGTATTTCAAAGAACACCCACAATATCATATGTTCAAACATCCCGAAATGCCTTCCTATGAAGAACAAATTGCAGCAAGGGATAGAATGTTGGTAAAACATCCGAACCTGACTTTCATTGGAGCGCACATGGGCAGCTTGGAACATGAGGTAGATGAATTGGCAAAGAGGCTTGATAAATTTCCTAATATGTCTGTGGATCTGGCTGCCCGTATTGGGCAGGTGTTTTATCAAACTATAGAAGACCGAGAGAAAGTGAGAAATTTTTTCATCAAGTATCAAGACCGTTTACTTTATGCAACTGATATGGGGGATAGTGGAAAACAAGATGCCTCAGAATTACAAAAAGAAATACATGATACATGGTTTTTAGATTGGCAGTTTTTAGTAACGGATGATTGGATGACTAGCGACAGAGTAAATGAAAAATTTCAGGGAATTAAACTGCCAAGGGAAGTAGTTGATAAAATATATGTTAAAAATGCCCGAAAGTGGTTGAAGATGTTTCCTGATGAGCGACCATAATAGTATAATAATTTGAAATCTAGTCTGTTGAAGTGAATATGAACTATAACGGGGATAAAACTTCAATTGCTTTTTGTCAAAATAAAACATAAAAAGCACAAACAAGAAAATGTTTAACACACTACAATATATACTGCTCGTGGGTTTGATGGTCAGCCTCGGATGTACAGAGAACAAATCTGATAATAATGGATCAACTGTTACTGAAAAGCAATCGGAGAGTTTGATTGTGGAAGTTCCCCATATCGATTTTGTAGAAATGTCTGAAATACAGAGTCATGAAACTAATGAAAGTACCATCTGGTATGATGATTTTTCTGCTAAAAAGGATTATATGGAATCAAGAGGTGAAATTGATGTCAATGTGAATTTTGGTACAATTGGAGGCTCGGTTGACATGGGTTTTGATAAAGGAGATGTTACAGGCAATGGAGACCGAAAAATGGTATTCGGAGACTTTCCAGGATATTCACCCATTAGTAAGAAGGGTCAACAATTTGATGAGATATACTGGCGTGTTTATGTTAAACATGAACGTGGGTGGGAAGGTTCTCCCTCAAAAATGTCAAGGGCGACCAGCATTGTCTCCGATAATTGGCAACAGGCGATGATTGCGCATGTTTGGAGTGGTGCAGATAATACCCTGACCCTGGATCCGGCACGAGGGGTTGACGAACAAACGGATCAAATTAAAACAACCAAATACAATGATTTTGATAAGCTGTCATGGCTAGGGAACATACCAACATCGAATTTAAAAATTTCATCGACCGAAGAGTCGGGTTATTGGGTTCTTGTAGAATCTAGGGTGAAATTGAACTCTCCGGGAGAGGATGATGGTCTAAACCAGCTTTGGATTGATGGAAGGCTTGAGGTAGAACGTAAAAATCTAAATTTTAGAGGCAGTTATGTGGGTCATGGAATCAATGCAGTATTTCTAGAATCCTATTGGAACAAAGGGTCGATAAAAACCCAAGGGCGCTGGTTTGATAATTTTATAATATCGACCATTCCAATTGGCCCAGTACTATGTTCATCAAGCCCAACCCTATTCAAAACACCATACCAAGGCCCAGATAAATTGTCTACTTGGCAAGTTGAGCTGGCCTCAGACTATGACGGTAATGATATTGTATTTAAATCCAATGGATTAGGAACAAAAGAAAAAGTAATAATAAATCAAAGTAGTGGTGTTTTCGTAGGCTCCTTAGATGAAAAAATTGCGCTTTTGTCCGGTGAAATCTATTTTAGTAGAGTACGACAAAAAAGTTCAAATGGGGAGTGGTCAGATTGGAGCAGATGGCATCAGGGATTTAAAGTCGAGAATCTTGAGGCAATCCTGCCTGAGAGTGAGACGGGCCTACGAGGCATGAAAAAGGAAAAAATAGGAATCATTTAGATGTAATTCTGAATATTCAGGAGAGAATAAAACCCACAGGTGGGATTAAATATTTTTATTTTGAAGATAATAATACAAACAAACGGGTATGCTTGGATAGTGTTTTTTTTGTCCATCTCTCTTTCCGCTTTTGCGCAAGATATTCAAATCAAATCTGGTTATATTGAAATTAATTATGATAATGATTTCAAACGCGATATTCAATGGTTATCGGCATCTGGCAACTCTCTAACCTATTTTGATTCAAATATTCAAGAGAATATTGTAATTAACGGGATCAATTGTAAAATCTTCACAATTGATTCTAAGCAAGTAAAACAAAACACAGTAGATCATAAGGAATTTGGTATATGTATAGAAACTATACTTACAGGATTTTATCGCAACAATGATTTATTTGTCGAGCGGCAAACAAAAGTTCTTCTTCCAAAAAGTTTTCCGAACGTAGCCTTATTTCAAACTACTTATCAAAACCTTGGTAAAAAAAGAGTGCATATAGACTCGGTTTACAGCCAACGTATTGCATTGGATCATCTTAGCCGCTTGCCTAAAGAAGAGAAAGAATATACCTTAACATCCTTTCAGGGAGGAATAAATAAATGGGGCGAAGATTATTCTTTAATACCGCTTATATCAGGATTCGAGCAAGACAATTTTCAGGGCATGCACCTCACGGCCGATGGTGAAGTTATTGGCGGGGGAATGCCTTTCATTGATATTTGGGGAAAAACAATGGGTGTTGCATTGGCTCATCTTGAAACAAGACCACAATGGGTTTCTTTGCCCGTCAAAGTGCGTAATGACAATAGCGTTGAGGCAGGTATTCTCGAAGTGCCAGATGAAAGTATTGGAATGAACGCATGGCTCGAACCAAAAGAAAAGTATACGACCGTATTCAGTGCTGTAATATTTCATAAGCTTGATTATTATGATGCGCTACACACCTATGGAAACCTTTTGAGGAAGCGTGGTGTCGATATTCCAAAGACTTCACCAAAACAAGCATATGAGCCTTACTGGAAAAGTTGGGGGTTCGAACTAGATTTTACCTTGGAGGAGATTTATGATATACTGCCAGAGCTTAAGTCAATGGGCATTAATATCGCCAATCTTGATGACGGGTGGTTCGATTATTATGGCGATTGGGAGTTTGATCGGTCACCGGGGAAATTCCCTAACGGACAGCAGGATATGATTGCTTTTGTCAACAAGGTTCATCAAATGGGATTCAAGACCAACCTGTGGTGGTATCCATTGGGTGTAAGCCCTGAAAGTCGATTGACAAAAGAACACCCAGACTTTCTGGTAATGGATAAAGAAAGAAATTTTCCAAAAGATTCTAGATCTCTTTATCAATTATGTCCGGCCTATGCTCCTGCCATGGAGCATATTCAAAAACTTGTGGAACGTTTCACAGCTGAATGGGGTTACGATGGTTTGTACTCCGACACTAGAGGATTATCGGCAGTTCCTCCATGCTATAACGTTAAACACAGACATAAAACCCCTTTAGCATCTTTTCAGGCGGTACCGAAAGTATTCGAAGTCATAGATAAAACCCTAAAAAAGTATAATAAAGAAGCAATTCATGAAGTCTGTATTTGTGCGGCTCCACATTCTCCATATAGTATGCCCTACTATGATGTTGCCAGCGCATCAGACCCGATAAACCTATTTCAGACCCGGCGCAGGATTAAAGTGGAAAAGGCTATTCATGGATCTTCATTTGCAGTTGGCGATTGTTATCAGGTTCCTGATGATGAGTGGAGTGGATTTTCTGTGCCACAAGCATTTGAAAGCGCAATCGGGACAGGTGCTCAGGTTACTACATTTTACACAGACTTAGATTCGACACAACATCGCCATTGGAATCGTTGGTTCAAGAATTACACCAAGCTAAAACTAAGCAGTGCAGAGTATGTCAACTTATACGACCTAGCCTATGATAGTCCTGAGATACACGTAATAAAAAAAGAGGATGATATTTTTTATGGTATTTACGCCGACTTATGGTCAAAGACAGATACTATTGAACTACGTGGTTTGATAAAAGGCAGTAACTATTCGGTGATTGATTATGCTCATAATAGACAATTAACCACTGTGAATGGCAGTGACCCATTTATTAATATAGGTTTCCGAGATTATTTATTGTTATGGTTACGACCTGAACAGTAATCATTTAGCGACAATACGATAGTTGAAAGTAAGAAACTAATTATAGTGAAAAATCATTAAAATAGCATGAAACAAAAAACAGGACATGGAGCTTTGTCACCATTTGCGAAATATTTATTCGTAATTTTTGTAGTAACGCCGAGTATTGCAATTGCTCAGGAAAGACCAGAAGTTTTTTTTCGAGAAGATTTTAAGGAAAGCCCTGCCGAAATACCTATTACACAGAATCATATAGTGAATTCTGATCTTGTTATTTCTTTATATGGTTCAGGAGCAGATATGATAAAGAAAAGTCATCATGATAAGCCTGCTGATGACCCATATTATATATGGTCAGGATTATGCAAAGGCACATGGGCGGTAACATTAAAGCATAAATCAAAATACGTTGATTTGTCTCAATTTGGAAAGATCAAATGGCGAGCGAAGCAGTCTGGCTTTCGTCAACTTCATATTATTCTAAAACTGGCTGATGGCACTTGGATAGTAAGCGATTCATTTGATCCGGCTTCCGCAGACTGGCGTATTAGGGAATTCAATATTTCTGATATCCATTGGAAAATATTGGATATAGAAAGAATCTCAGAGAAAAAGGGGATTGAAAATCCCGACCTGAGTAAAGTAGAAGAAATTGGATGGACGGATCTCATGAAAGGCGGAGGGTCTATAGCGAGCTCCAGAGTAGATTGGATAGAAGTATATGGCTATCAGTTAAACAAATAGATATAGTGGCGCTGGGCATGGTAGGAGTAGTTCTTATTGGGTCGAGGTTGTTGATTACGATAACAT
>JASFYU010000056.1:0-60508 GCA_045046905.1 Flavobacteriaceae bacterium
ATCCGCCAATTGGCGGATGCTTTTGTATTTTTAGGCAAATGCCAATCACAGTATGTTTCGTTTTTTTAAGTCATTTTTCAATAAAAACAGCATCCTATTAGAAGAGGCGAATGATATGAAAAAATATTTAATCGTAGGTTTGGGGAACATTGGCCAAGAGTATTCCGAGACACGCCATAATATTGGATTTAAGATTCTTGATGCCCTTTCAAAAAGCGCAGGGTTTTCATTTGAAACCGCCAAGCTTGGTGCTGTCGGAACCTTTAAAACAAAAGGAAGAAGCGTACTCTGCCTAAAACCGTCTACCTATATGAATTTAAGCGGTAAGGCCTTAAAATATTGGATGGGGAAAGAAAAAATACCCATGGAGAACCTATTGGTCGTGACCGATGATATTAATCTTTCTTTTGGAACCTTACGGCTAAAGACCAAAGGTAGCGATGGTGGCCACAATGGGCTCAAAGACATTCAACATACAATACAAACAACGGCATACAACCGGCTTCGATTTGGTGTAGGTTCCGATTTCGGAAAAGGCAGGCAGATTGATTATGTTTTGGGCGAATGGGATGAGACTGAGAGAGAAGCTCTAAAAGAGCGTTTAGAAAAATCCACAGAGCTTATCTTGTCTTTCGTGCTTGCAGGCGTAAAAAATACCATGAACCAGTTTAACAATACTTAAATAAACCGACTAGGACAAGCTAATCGGCCACAGCTATCTAAAACCGGCCGCCACAACAGAAATCAACAAGCTCGACCTAAAAGTACAAGGTATGCTTCCGAAAAAACATTTTTCATTTCGAGGCAAGCCTAAGGATAATTATACCTATTTAACACTCCAAGAGGAACTGAAAAATTTCTTAAAACCGACTATCCCCGAGGCAGAGCCATAGAGGTATTCTTTTTGATTAAACCCTCAATGAGGGATTAAAGAACTTTAAATTCAAAAATACCTGAATCGGAGGTATTGCCCTCACTGTCTTTGGTGAGCACTTTCCAATAATACACCGTATTTGAAGTAACGCTTACTTTCGTATCGGTGACATCAGGAGAAGGAGAGGCTATCAAAGTATTAGGAGGGGTCTCTATCGAAAAATACAGTTCATACCCAACTATATCATCGTCTACATCGGCACCTGACCATTTCAGAATCACATCATTGTTGATATCCTTAAAAACCGATTCGGCCAATTCTGGGGCAATAATCATGGTAGGAAAAGGAGCATAGGTGGTTTGGAAACCTGCATTATAAAACCGCCATATCTCACTCGAAGCCGTTTCGTTTACCTTAGAATTTCGAGACCTTACCAACCATGAGAAGGGTGCTCCCTTCTCTATGGGCAGTGTTGCTGACAGCCCTTTGGCACTAATAGTCTGGGTAATATTGGTATTTAAATTGGTTACACGCAACTCATACGTCTCGGCACTCTCAGCGGCCAACCATCTAAACTCGACTTTACTGGTCGTGGCATTTATACTTTGGCCTGTAGTACATTCCGAATTAGCATCAGGAAATGCCAAACGAGCACTTTCAGGAGATTTGGGAGGCTCCTTTTTTTTACACCCAAATATCAGGACACCAATCAAGATTAATGAAAATATCCTCATCTAATTATTATTTTAGCCGTTCCTTTTAAATGTAAGGCTTTATATTTTATAACGTATATCCCCGAAGGCAAAGCCGTAAGATCCAAGGCCATCTCCTTGCCGTTCACTTGATGTTTTTTTATATGAATAAGCTGTCCATTAATCGTATAGACCTCGACCGTAATATCATTCACATAGGCCCCTAAAAACAAGGTTGTAAAATCTACAAACGGATTTGGATACACCATAGGCTTGTCTGAAAAGAAAAATTGCTCTTCATAAATTCCCTGACATACCAGATTGGTAGAAACCCTAAGGGTGTTGTTTCCATTTTTCAGGAATATGGTGATTTCTTGTTCTTGGGTCTGAATACGCTCTCCGTTCAATTCTATATAGTACAGATCGGAACCCTCAAGGGTCAGTAATGCTTGTTTTCCATCCGTAGAAACCTTAGAACTTACACTCAATAAAGGGGGTTCAGAAATTATGACCTCAAAACAATGTTCAACATACACAAAGGTACCATCGGTACCGCCAATACAAATACTGTAGGTACCCGAAGCTAAATCGCCTAATGTAAATGCGGTTGTAAAATTATCAGTGATATCAACGCCATTTCCTTGTATCGAAATAGTATACGTCAAGGGCAGTAATGGGGTAATTATAATTGCCCCATCATTTTTATTACGGCAGGATTCGCTCTGTAGGGCTACCGAAAAATTATTATTAGGAAAACGGTATACGGCACAACCACTTGCATCGACCTCAGCTCCTTCAGGGGTGCCCAAGCATAGGTCATCGCCATCATCAAAAACCCCATCGTTGTCGTCGTCAGGCCTAAACTCACCTTCGATGCATATATCTAAGGAAAATGATTTTAAAAACCCACCGTCGGAAGGGGCGTTATCAGAAACCTGCAATATCCATTCCCCTAAAATAGATTCTCCTTCAAAAGAACCTAAAGAGCCCAAGGGTTTGACCGTACCGCTTATGGCAGGATTGCCGTCGCACACAAAACTACTTGCGCTATCATCAAAGGTAGCGTTGATATTTTTAAGGTCACCACATGAGCTTGAAACGAGAACCACCGTGGTACCTGACGGCGATGTCAGGCTCACCACCAAATCAGCTAAAAAATCATGATCCAATTCTAGGTTGACATTTATATCGGACAGTGCCAAGTCCTCAAAAAATGCGACTTTTGAAATAATTACCGGAGTACCTGAAGGCGATATGGCCAAAGGCAAGCCAACTGCCGACCTATTATCGCAATTAAATTGAATGGTCGTAAAACTTAAAGGCGTTCCGAAAACACCTTCACCGCAACTGTTCTTAGGTTTAACCCTCCAGTAATATGTAGTTTCATGTTGTAAATCAAATGGTGTATACACATTCGAAATTACCGTAGCAGTTTCCGCTATACTAGTGAAGGCCATATCAGTCGCAACCTCAATATCATATGATGTATACGAAGAATCCTCCTCCCATTCTAACAATACGCTTGTAGAGGCATTGACAAACCCGTCTGCCGGTGACAACAATTGAACATTAGGAAAACTCGTATCATAAATGCTAATATCTAATATCACCGTCCTAGAAATACTAGCAGATGTGGCCAATACGCTTATTTGATACGTGTCTTCAAGCAAACTTGCTGTATTGGTAATGGTCATATCGACAGTGACATCTACACTAGTTATCATGGGCAAAAAGGAAATTCCGAGCTCCGGTGGCGCTGAAGCAATAGTAAAAGTAGTTTCTTCAGCAAACCCCATATACGTTTCATAATCAAAGTTTATCAGCAAGTCATTGGGTTGGCATATGCTGTACTCTAATTCGGAAAAATTAAGCACCACCTGCGATTCTTCAATAGTAAAACCACTAGAATTAACAGCAAAAAAAACATTGTTACTGGCCTTGACCATTATTCGGGCATTGGTAGTAGGAGCCGCCGGAAGCAATATAGTATGACCCCCATCATTAGGAACATTCTGGGCCAGGAATATCGGGAATGTAAGGCCCCCATCGATTGACAACAGAATATCTACCTCCAAGCTATTTATCGGCGCTTTGTCGGTATTGGCCACATCCCATACGATATCTTGTGAAGAGCCTGCCAAAAATATTCCGCTGGTAGCCTGTGAAGTTACGATAAAAGGACCTGCACTATTGACCACCGTCACCTTCATTAGATCTGACACCACCTGTCCCCCACCTAAGCCATTATCTCTCACGGTAAAGGCAAAGTTCATTTCACGTTCTACCTCGGAGACCGTTTCCCAAGCTGAATTTATGGTCGGATCGGTCTGGCTTAAATTCCCCTGAAGCACTCGTGACAAATTCGGAAAATACCGTGACGGACTCGTAGAAGGCCTGTGAGACCTGAAATTGGCCCCTCCTGGGTTGGTGGGCCCAAACGTAGCTTGTGTAACCACCCCGTCATCGATTTGCTCCCAAGCATGGGTAAGTACATCGCCGACATCAATATCCGAGGCAGTACCCCTAAGCACAAAAGCAGTGGATTTCGGAATCGTAAAATCTCCTAAAGCCGATACTACAGGAGGAGTGTTCGTTAAGCTAATAATCTCTGCACAGCTCACTAAATCTAAATAATCTGCTATCTGTACAATACTGTAATAATGAAAATAATCATCTCCGTTTGGTGCCACATCATTAACCCCCGTTATTCCGGCATACCCCATTATGGTTGTCCCGCTTCCTGGTTCTGCCTGTACTTGGGTTCCTTCCGATTCAAAGGACCAAGTATGATTAGCCCCTAGCTGGTGCCCCATTTCATGGGCCACGAAATCGAGATCAAAAATATCGCCTTCGGGTATATTGCCAGAAGAATAGGCGCTTCCCTTTTTATTGTCCTCGCAAACAGCCCCAACAAAACCGGCATTGCCGCCATTTTCACCTTTGTGGAACAAATGCCCTATATCATAATTTTCGGCACCTATAGTAGCCGTCAATGTATTCTGTACCTGCGTATTGAGATTTCCGCTGTACGGATCCGTTTCAGCATCTGTAAATAGCAGCTGATCTGTATTCGCAACAAGCTCTAGGGTCACCCCTAGATCGGTCTCAAAGACTTCATTTACCCTAGTTATAGTAGCATTAATACCTGCAAGCGCATCGGCAACAGTACCTCCATGATGTTCGGTGTATTCCCCAGATGCCGAAACAGCCAGCCTGAATTTTCGCAGTACTTGACCATCTACCGGCTTCAATGTAGTAGCGCCTCTACTTTTTTGAACAAAGGACTCGGTTTTACAAATAAAATCCATATCAACGGCCATATCCTGATTTCTAGTATAAACGGCATATTTGTTTTTCTTCACTTTTTGCATAAAAACGTTCCCTTTTCCTCCTGGGCGTACAATCATACTTTGGATGCCTTTATGGGAAACGCTAAAACGTATTCGCTGCAGTCGATTCTTAAGGCCGTAGCCTACATAGGATTTAATAAGGGGGTGTTTTAGTGACAATTCAGGAGACAATACCGGGGATTCAGATACTCTAAAAGGAACAAGTTCACCCTCTTCATCAGGAAAATAAACCACTCTAGAATTCTTCTTAGCTGCAGTCAAAGCTTTTAATTCCTTTTTAAAAATATCTTCTTCAAAGGAAAATATGAGCGTATGTTTTACGCTCAAATATTTTGATGATTTTTCTTCAACATTTTTCTGCGCAGTTTCTCTCTGCCAATAATTGCTCTGTGCAGACCCGTAAAAGGAGAGAAATGCTATGGTAATTGAAAAAACTAAACGTAATTTTGTAGCCATTAAGGTTATTTAGCTCAAAATCAAATATAAGCCTTTTTATTTTTTATTCTAGCGTGGTTACAGTCCAAAGCATTTCAAAATTCGACAAAGAACATTCCACGGCCATAACTATAGGCACTTTTGATGGTGTTCATATAGGTCATCGGAAGATACTAGAACGTTTAATAAAGAATACGGGCAGTTCGAATTTAAAATCGACTCTTCTCACCTTTTTTCCACATCCTAGAATGGTACTTCAAAAGGATACCGATATTAAACTGCTGAATACTATTGGGGAGAAGACCAGAATTCTAAAAGCTTTGGGGCTCGATTATCTTATTGTACACCCGTTTACCAAAGAGTTCTCTCGCTTGTCGGCCACCGAATTTGTGCGTGACATTTTGGTAAATAGTCTTCAGGTCAAGAAAATAGTTATCGGGTATGACCATAGATTTGGCAGAAACAGAAATGCCAATATAACTGATTTAAGAGCCTTCGGAAACACCTTGGAATTTGAGGTAGAAGAGATTCCGGCCCAAGAGATTGATGATATATCAGTGAGTTCAACCAAAATACGAAAAGCACTCGAGGAAGGTGACATAAAAAGGGCCAACCAATATTTGGGGTATCATTATATGCTGACCGGTACCGTTAAAAAAGGAAAGAGTCTTGGGAAAAAAATCGATTTCCCTACGGCCAATCTGCACATTGCAGAGCATTATAAATTAGTTCCCAAAAATGGAGTCTATGTGGTAAAAAGCAAAATCGATGGCCGTACCGTCTATGGTATGATGAACATCGGCTACAACCCTACCGTCTCAGGAACTGAAAAAAGCATCGAAATACATTTTTTCGATTTTGATAAAGATCTCTATGGTGATGAAATCCAAATCGACATCATCGACCGCTTGCGTGACGAACAAAAGTTCGAATCGGTCGAGGCCTTACGAAATCAATTGTACAAAGATAAAAAAACCTCATTATCACTAATATCAAAGTAGTGTTGAACCGATTGCTTTTTACGAAAATCGATAACTCCCCTTTACTCATTTTCAGGGTTTTCTTCGGAATATTAGTGGCCTTAGAATGTTATGGTGCTATTGCCACAGGATGGGTTAGGCGAACCTTGATTGAGCCCGACTTCACATTTACATTTATTGGTTTTGAATGGCTGCAGCCGCTCCCCGGAAACGGCATGTACCTTTATTTTCTAGTTATGGGCACCCTAGGGGTCTGTATTGCAGTGGGGTACAAGTACAGGTTTAGTATAATCGCCTTTGCCTTGCTATGGGCGGCTGTTTACCTGATGCAAAAAACATCATACAATAATCACTACTATCTTCTTCTTTTGATCTCGGTCTTTATGTGCTTTTTTCCTGCCCAGAGAAACTATTCGTTAGATGCAAAACAAAATCCTTCGATAAAGACCAATACAATGCCCAGCTACGTGAAATGGGCCATAGTGCTTCAGCTTTTTATCGTATACACCTATGCCTCTATTGCAAAAATGTATGTCGACTGGTTAGATTTTAGTATGGTAAAAATATTGATGCTCGACAAGGCCGATTATCCTTTAATAGGCTCCTTATTACAAGAACTGTGGTTGCACAAGGTAGTGGGCGTATTCGGTATTTTGTTCGATGCATTGATTGTACCCGCCCTACTATGGAAACCCTCGCGCAAGCTTGCCTTTCTTGTTTCTATCTTTTTTCATTTGTTTAATTCTATTATATTTCAAATCGGTATTTTTCCATATTTGGCCTTAGCATTTACGGTATTCTTTTTCGAGCCCGAAACCCTTCGAAAAATCTTCTTTAAAAGAAAGGAGGCCTATGTGCAAAATGAAATTCAAATACCATCTTACAAGAATGCTATTGTACTCCTCGGAGGGCTATATTTTTTAATACAATTTGCTCTACCCTTGCGACATCATTTTATAAAGGATGGTGTTTTATGGACCGAAGAAGGTCATCGCCTAAGTTGGCGTATGATGCTTAGAAGTCGTACAGGCACCATTAAATTTACTGTCGTCAATACCAAAACTAGTGATACGACAATTGTAAACTTAGATGATTACCTGACGAAAAAACAAAAAAGAAGGGTCAGAGCGTACCCTGATTTTATTTGGCAGTTCGCACAACACCTAAAGAAAGAGTATGCAAAAAACGGTGAGGAAATAGCCGTCTTTGTCGATTCAAAAGCGAGTGTTAACGGTAGGCCTTATAGCACTTTCATAGATCCAAAAATCGATTTGGCACATACGCCTTGGAACCTCTTTTCACATCATGATTGGATACATTCTTCAGTAAAGCAAAAGAAAAAAGGTAGTGCTGTTCAATAAAGACCTGAGTTCGACCTAAGATTTGTTTACAGCGAAACGGTCTATATCTTTAGTCGGACTCTACTGGCTTAAACCTCGCAAAATGGTATTTATCAACATTTTAGCAAAGAAAAAAACACAGACCTACAAGGTTTTGAAAACAAAGCAACTATGCGTCTTTTGATGGGGAACAGATAAAATTTTGTCCTAACTAAAATATAATCATTATAAATATCTGCGGTTTATTATATCATCTTCAAAAGTTTTTCTATCATTGTAACAGCAAAAATTTCGTCATTGATATGGGCGTCTATTTCAATAACCGATATGTGTTCTCTTGTATTTTTCTTTATGGCCTCAAATAACACCAGATTAACTTCAGGTTGATGAAAAATGCCACCATCCCTATCAATTTGAGAAATCCCTCTTTTGGGCAACAGAATGGTAACCGCTGCTTCCGATACGTTTAATTTGACAGCTAAACTCTTTCCCAGAATTTTGTTTTCCTCCTTATTAGTCCTCATTAAGGTAACATCAGGAGCCCAACTATAGAGCTGTCTTGATTCAAATTGTTCAGGAACCGTATCCTTATGGGCAAAATTTACCATATCAAGACATCCGGGTACTACGACTTGAGGAATCCCCATTTCCGAAGCTGCGGTCAACCGTTCTGGGCCAGCACTACAAATACCGCCACAAAGATCATCAGCCAATTCTGTGGTGGTAATATCAAGAACGGCATCAAAACAGCCTTCACGAATTAAAGATTCCATAGTAGAACCACCGACCCCTGTTGCATGAAAAGCAAGTACTTCATATCCTTTTTCTTTTAACAAGCTGGTACACTTATCAACACATTTCGTGGTATTCCCGAACATGCTAATCGCTATTCTTTTCTTCATACTCCTCAATACCTCTATTTTGACTTCCGCCATGCCACAGATTGCGGCAGCGGCTTGTTTCATCAATAATCTGCTGATATTGTTTATTCCGGCTACATCGACTACCGAAGGCATCAAAGTAATGTCCTTGACGCCCATTTGTCTTGAAAGATCTTTGGCCGCCAATGTTGACAGACATAACTTTGGAATACCTAAAGGAACTTCCTGCATTGCAGATAAAGCAATATATGTGCCCCCTCCACCTCCCATTCCTATTATACCCTTTATCTGGTTTTTAGAGACAAGCCGTGAAATGATTGCCGCAGCACCCTTTCCCATTAATTCCACCGCTTTTCCCCGATCATTTGATTTGCATATGGCTCGAAGTGAGGTTCCTGAAGCGGCTGCTACTTCTTCATTATCAAAATCTATACTAAAATCGCTTGTAGGCTCCATGACCCCAGTATCGATAGTAATAATAGATTGTCCTTTATCCTCAAGGCAGCCGAACAAGTATGAGAAATCCTCACCCTTGGTGTCGAAACACCCTAACATTACAATACATTTAGGTATAGTGGTCATATTAAAAAGTTCTTTTATACATTAAAATCGAAAACGACCACCTGCTCTAATTTCGGAACTACCAGATCCTTTACTTTTTCATGTAGTGGATGTGGTAAGTAGGCATCTCTTGATTTTGGGCCATCGAAAGTCATAATAAACCCATGGGTATAGCCGTCATTGAGTCCTTCGCTACTTTCGTAAGAGCCATGCTCCATTTTCAATAAACCTGGTATCTTCCCGACCATAGCCTGCATAGCCGCGAAGCAATCATCGATATCCGATGTACTCACCCCTTTCTTAAATCGGAACATTCCATAATGTCTTGTCATCTCGTTTTTATTTTTAGGGCCCATCAACTTTTGAAGAAAGACATACTGCCTCGCTATGGTTTTTCAGCCCGTTGACCATAATTGAGTGCCTTAAGGCTCCCAATCATGCTTTATCTAGATATTTGTTCATGCTAAGAATTCTCATTACCAAGAACATTCGTAACGGTAATCACATTATTGTCGGCCTTTAAAGCAGACACCTATAGAAGGTCCAATATGTTCAACCTGCATTATATGACCTATTTTAAGGTTCTAATATAGGAGAGCAAATCAGCTATTTGTTGATTACTATACTGCTCTATTAAGCCCTTGGGCATAAAGGAGCGCCCTCCCTGAAAGCCTTGTGTTTTGATTTCATTAGATTGAACAAACGTTTTGCCACCACCCATAAATCCAAGAGTAGTGCCCCGATTATCTTTCTTTACCAAATATCCTTCCAAGATATCTCCATTTTTTTTAACGACTTGATATACTAAATAACTACTTTCCACAGCAGCATCAGGATCCAATATAGCAGTAAGTAAGGCTTCATTTTCTCGTAGGGCCGAACCATCAAGAGCAGGAGCTATATCTTGGCCTTTACTGCCCACACTATGACATAACAAGCAGGTTTGGAAGAGTTTTTCGCCATTCTGGGCGTTTCCTTCTTCTTTTTTAGCAATGACCATAACCCGATGAAGCTTGGCATCAAACGCTTTTTTGTCTTCTTTCTGTTTCTTTTTTACTTCATTGAATAGGGTTATTCCAATGGGATCTTCAGTATCTACCTCATACACCCTTTCGGCACTTGAAATGTCAAATACCTTATGATTCAATAATTTTTTTTCAATTGATTGTTTCAAAAGCGAAGTTCCTTCCTTAGACCTTGATAGCACTTTGGTGATTTCTTTCTGTTGTGGTTCCTTCAAGTTGAGCAACCAGGTATTCAGAATAGAGCTTGCCCCCAATTGGTCGGCCTTAGCGAGGAGATGCAGTGCTGAAGTTCTTAGGTCATTGGTCAAGGTCTTGTCTTTGGCCAGTAAAGCAAAGATATCTTTATTTTCTTTGGGTCGATTTTCAAGAGCCCGTAACACCAAATTAAGCGTTTTATGGGTAGACGTTTTTTGTATTAAGAAAATAACACTCTCTCTGAGGTGGTCAATCTTTAATTTTCCAACAGCCTCTAAACCCAAGTGTTGTAATCTCTCTTCCTTGTTTTTCAACAAAGATTTTATGGGCTTCACCAGTAGTTGGGTCAGTTCGTCAGATTGTATTCCTTCCAGATTTTCCAATGCCA
Organism: Flavobacteriaceae bacterium; assembly: GCA_045046905.1. Lineage (GTDB taxonomy): Bacteria > Bacteroidota > Bacteroidia > Flavobacteriales > Flavobacteriaceae > JASFYU01. Next base: position 10,722 of record JASFYU010000056.1, read on the forward strand.
AAGAAACATGAAATTCCCCTTTATCTGTTTGTTCCAATATGGGTTTGACAGCCTTAAAAATAGAGGTATTGCTCAGCATATTGGCTACGATAATAAAAGTAGATTGGTCTAGTTCTTTATAACCTGATTTTTTCCATAAATCGATAAAAATACGTTCTCGTTCTTGCTTTGGTAAAGCCTGACTGGCCCAAATAAGGTTAGGAATAGCATAGTGTCGAGCCTCTGATGAGGTCATAAGATTTAAAAGCGCAATGGGGTAATTCTCCAGAGCTTTGCGCGCCAGATAACGTTCAAAATTTCGTTCATAGGATCCTCCCATCTCATTTCCTTCAAGTGCTGGTCTACACGCTTTAACCAGTAGGCCGATTATTTCCTTATTCGCAATACCCAGCTGGCTCAATGTTCTTAACACCTGAGCCCGTACCATTGGATTACTATCTTCAGAAAGCTTTTCAAGGAAGTTTGCAATCTGGTCGGCCTTTAGGGAAAAGGAGACCAAGGAGCGAACAGCTTCTCTACGAAGATTATGGTCGGGCGATTCGAGAATAGCTCGCATCAATACCTCGTCATAATGATGAATGCCCTCCAAGGACCATAATGCCAATATACGTGTTACCTCATCCTCGGAGGTATTCGCTGCCAGAACGACCAATTCATCGGCAAGCTTTTTGGTCTCCTCAATAGGGCGGTCACTGATCTGGTGCCAAGCTGCACGTTTCGCCCAAATAGATGGGGACTTTAGAAACCCGACAAGGTCTTTGGTCTTTACCTCATAAAAGTTTTGGATTTTCCGTGGTTTCTGTGACCTATGGCGAATTCTCCAGATACGCCCATGCGATTTATCGCGATCTGGGTGCGTTGTAGGCAGCTCATTATGCGAAATGATTTTATTGTACCAATCGGCAATGTACAGGCAGCCGTCGGGGCCAAATTCCATATTTACGGGCCTGAACCAATCGTCCTCTGAAGACAATAGGTCGGGTAGGTGTTCAGCAGAGATGGATCCATCAGGGTTTCTTATGATTCTTACCGCATTTATGGTGCTTGTGATCGGGTTGGCCAATAAGGCCACGTTTTTCCATACTTCAGGAAAAGACCCCTCACTATCATCGTCAAAGGCAAGTCCAGAAATTCCGGTACCCCCAACATGAAAATCATGTAATTTTGGCATCCATGGTTGGTATGGGCGAATGCGGTCACTTCCAATTCCTGGAAATCCGGTACCAGCTTCCATGGGAACTACGGAATAACCAAGATCGTTGGCTTCGGATCCATACCACTGACCGTTGCCTCTTAGTTGAAAGCCCCAAATATTGTTCAAGCCTGAATTGACCAATTCTATTTTTTTTGCATCCAATGAGAACCTGGCAATTTTACTATAATCCATTCGCACCTTTGCACTATTCACCAAGGAGGTCACCTCTCCTTTGTTGAGGGCTCCATGGCTAAAGTGCACCCAATCTCCAGGGCCTCGGATCAAAGTATGCGCCATGGTATGGGTATCGGTAATTCCAAATCCCGTAAATAGAGGTGTTCGCTTGTCGGCTTTTCCATCGTTATTAGTATCGCTTAGAAAAAATAGTTCAGACCCCTGAACCACATAACTTCCATTTTTATAGGGCAGTATACTTTGGGGCAAGGTCAGCCCATCTGCCCAAATACTTGTTGTAACGGCGGCATCGTTATAGAGATTAGAAAGTATAAGTATTTTATCTTTCCCTTTTGTCTTACCTCGGTAAAGATCAAAAATACGCTTGAAAGCAGGGTTCTGTTCCTGTGCTTTAGGGTCGCCCATTAGCTTTAACAGCTCCTGCCAATGTATATCAGCCACAGGGTCAAGGGGGTACATTTCCGCAGTTTGTGTCCATAGTCTGCCGGCATCATCAAAGGTCAGGTCAATTGGGTTGATGACCCCGTCCCTTTCACTGGCGACCAGCTCGACAATAAAGCCTTCAGGAACCTTGAACCCGGCCAATTCTTCTTCCGGAGAATTTACTTTGCTCCGTTGCGAAAACGTTTTTTTTGCGTAAAAATCCAACTCATCCGCTGATAACTTGGAATCGTCCAATGGGGTATCCGATTTTTCTTTACAGCTTGTATTTATAACTAGGGCGAGGCAGAAAGAAATCAATAATTTATTGAGATGCATATCGTTTGACTGTTTTGTTAGTGACAATACTTAAGGGCACTTCTAAAAACTCATTTCTTTCAAAAAACTAAGAAAATGAGTGAGATGCAAGCCCTATTTTTTTGTAATGGTCTTAGCTATTACATAAAAAATTCAACGAGGCCAGTTTGTTTTTTCTTTGTTCTCACCGGTTTTCAGAGCTTTCTATATACTACTTCAAAATTTTAATTGTCTTTGAGAGGCTCTAAAAATTTTAATGCGAAAAAGTTTTTAGAGGTACCCTTAATATGCTATCTCGACCCAAGGGTAGGAAATCGTATAACAAGGAACTCTCTTTGCCTTTCGACGCTGTCCTGATTCTCGGATAGTTCTTTGTACAGAAAGGGGTTAAATACAATTTATTGCTATCGCCCAGCGACTAAAGTTGGGTAATTGTAATATTCTTGAATTCAATTTTTGCGTTCCCCCCACTGTGCAATTGAATACCTATAACTCCCTTTGAAGGAATATTTTTATCCTTTTCTATGTATTCGCAAGTTTTCACCCCATTAATATAGAGTTCATGTTTGTTTCCAATACATCGAATGATATAACTATTCCATCCATTATCATTCAGAATATGTTTTAATGTACCAAGCTCTCCGTCAATAAGTTTTGCGCGACGATGTTCGTCATAAATATCGCCCCAGTATCCTTTCCCAATATCTGCCTGATATCCTATAATCTTGTCTTCTTTAATTATAGAACGATATTGTATTCCGCTATTGATCAATCCCAGATCATGATCTCCCGTCAATCGAAAAAGGCAGCGAAACTCAAAATCTTCGTATGTTCTTATCGTATGTAAGTAGGTGTTCTCTTGAATTTTTTGAACACCATCACCTCCTACGATAACGCTATCTATTACCGACCAGAAATTTTGATTGTCTTTCTTTACGGTTTTCCAACCCTCAAGTGTAACGCCATCGAAAGGAAAAACCGTTGCTGTTGTTTCTTGAGCTACGCAGCCTGCATTTACCATAAATAGGGCAATGAATGTCAGCTTGCACAAATGCATAGTACAGCTACTTTTTTTAAAATCGATGTTTATTTTTATTTTCAATCTGTTTTCATTTTCAACAGTAATTTGGCAGAATGCTTGATGATGTTGTATTTCAAGCTCTTTTTCACCCTAAACATAAAGAAAAAAGTCGTCAAAAAGAATCTTCCTTCTCAAATGTTGTTCTACTAACCTGAGTTCGACCCGAAAATCGATTTGGCACATACGCCTTAGAACTCCTTTTCACATCATGATTGGATCCATTCTTCAGTAAAGCAAAAGAAAAAAAGTAGTGTTGTTCAATAGAAAAACTTCGCCTCAAGGTATCTGCTAAATTATAGCAGCTGGTATAGCATTGCAATAAATCATACGGGTAAAACTAATCTCCAAGGTTAAAGATTGTATTCTGAATAACTCCTTTGACCTCTTTGCCCATACTATCTTTAAGGGTAAAGTCTATTTCCATCTGCCAAGTTGTTTTTATTTCAGGTATTTCTATGCTGATGGTCTGTTGGTCTTGATGAAGCTTAATTGACCTAATTTCTAACTCTTTTTCATTGTAATGATCAGAACCGTATGCCCTACTACGCTTTAAATCCCATGTCTTAATAGTATAATTGGTAATATTCTGAGCAGATGCAAGGTCTAGTTTGGCTGCAAATTTTATACGTAAGCCATTTTGAGTAGCATTTAGCTCAGTGGGAGCCACTACTGGTAATCCTGAATATCGGACTCTATACAGTCCTCCAGGCTCCATCATTTGCTGTGTTCCCCAAGCAGACATTCCACAAACATATAATTGCCCATCTTTAGGATTAAATCTTCCTCTCATAATTCCTGTTGGAAGTTCAGGAATTGGAAGCTGAAACAAACCTGCCTGCCTTTTTCCATTCACTTTTTCATTTGGCACAATAAATATTCGTCCATAGCCATAAGACAAACTAAGTAGACCGCCATTGAGTGGACCCCATTGGTCACTGTCTACCCATAGCAGCTCGGCTGGTGAGCGGTCCAATTCTCTGTCAACCCATGCCATAGGTTGGATCATGCCCACATCAGTACTATCTTTTGAAGCGTTGTAACCGAACATATTTCCATAAAAACCTACTTCTTCATTTCTTTCTACCCAGTTAATTCTGTTCATTGGGTTCCAATGGCCTTCCTGATCAGTCACCAATAGGCTTCCATCTGGATTAATACAAACGCCATTTGCAGCCCTAAAACCATTAGCAATTATCTCTGTTTTTGAACCATCACTACTTACTTTTAGTAGGGTACCATGCTGGGGCACTATAGCTACTCGAGCATGTCTTCCACTTTTGGCATAATATAAATTACCTTCTGAATCAGCTTGCAACCCCATGGCAAATTCATGAAAATGATCTGTTACTTGGTGGTCATTGTTAAAACACTCGTAAAAATCTGTTTCTTCATCATTATTAAAGTCTCTTAGTATTACAATTTGATCTCTACAGGAAACAAATATTTGAGAATTGATTATTTTGATTCCTAAGGGTTGAAACAAACCTGAGGCTATTTTTTTCCAATGCAATTTGCCGCTTTTTTCTAGGAGTCCTTTTATACGCCAAACTTCACCTTCAGTGGTGCATACAAAGGCCTTGTCTCCATCAGGCATAAAATCTATACCGCTCATTTTTATTCTACTATTCCATTTATTTGTTTTTGGTGTTGAGAGGATATCTACAGTAAAAGGGCCTTCGGTACTAAGTGTTATGGTTTTCGTGATAATCTCTTCTTGATAATGCGCTTTACCTCCTGATGTGAATTTTTGAAGCGCTATTGGTGAGGGTGATATTTTCGAATAAGCCCTAAGGTCCTTATCAAATTTAGAGATGAGCAACTTAATTTTAATTTCTTGTTCAGTAGGAGGAATCAATAGCACATTATAGCCATTTTCACTTTTCAACTCCGCTTGATCTCCAATTAAAGCTACATTAATCGTCTCACGAGCAACTCTCATTTTTAAATATTGCCCATTACTTCTAATACTAAGTGTTCGTGTAAATACGGCTGCTTCATTATGAGTTTCAAGTCCAAATTCTTCTAAAATGTCTGATGTGCCAATACTATATGATAGGACTATATGATCTTCATAATGATAAATACCCTTATAGGCTCCCCATTTTTTTGGTAGTGGACCAAATTTTCTGCCGTCCTTTCCTTGAAACCTCGGGTCATCGAAAGTTCCAGTTTTTGGGTTTGCCCAACCTGGACCAACAGGAGTATCAAAATGTAATTCGCCCACCGTTCGTGGTGCTATACCATGTTTTCCGTTTAGCAGTATCCCATTCCAATCAATGAAACCATTTCCTGTCCAGCCCCCTGCCAACCGAAACAAGTCTTCATCAAAGACGACCCATGCCTTGCCCTTTGACACACCGCCTTCTCCTTTATCTAAGCGAATTGCAATGCCTTTATAAGCCATATTGGCATCAGAAAAATCTTGATCTATTAATGGGGCTGGCTGCCCTTTAAACCGCTCTCTTTCCGGAGCATCTTTCTCAACTAATTCATACGTATTTATTAGAAAATTTCCATAATCCATCTCTACCCATGGCTCTTTTATTTTGGGTTCAGGACCTATTGAGTCTCCTTCTGGCAAACTTTCAAGATATGATTTGTCTGCAATGAAATACTCATTCTTGTTATTTTCCTTTATAAACTTTTCTCTGATAAAATGTATGACGTCATATTTTTCTCTAGGAGTAAGCTCGACCTGAGGAGGCATAGCGCCAAAGCCTTTTGTTATGGTTTGATACATCGAATATGGATCGTTGCCTACCTTGAATTTTTGACTCCAAAATTTATGAGCTGTCGGAAGCGAAGCCTCATCGACCATATTGCCATGGCAGTTATGACAAAATTTTTGATATGTTTTTTCACCACTCTTATAAGACGTTTCACTTAAGCTCTCAACTAAGGTCGAATGGTCAATATTTTTTTCATAGGGTTCTAGCTGGCCATTATCCAATGTAAATGCAACGTCTTCATGCCACTTTTTTTCTTCTTTACAACTGAGAAAAGTTAAAATAAAAGTCAGCATTAGAACCGACTTAAACGACCAATGATATTTTATTCTTGCTCTAGTCATTACATCTTGTGGTTTTCAATTAATTATTCAAAAATTTTTATCTCTTCTCCTCAGACTTTTATCTCTTCAAAAAATCTGAAAGCATTATTTTGCAATGTTTTTTCAATACGCTACTAAAATAACTTGATTCATACCCCATTTAAAAGCTACTTCAGGCATATAGCCTTCTTGCAAAGAAAAATATTATCGACACTAATTTAAGTACAATATTCCAAACTACTATGACCAATTATGGCCTTCATTCTACTGAGAAGCTAAACTACTAACCCAGACCACATTTGCCAAGGTATCAACTGTACAGCCTAAAGCTTCGGAATTTACTTCGATTAAATAGTTTTGCCATATACGTGCCTGCTCCGATAGCTAAGCCTTTTAATTTATTTGTGTTACTGATTTGGACAGTTAGCCGTAACCATAGAATAGGTTTTAATTTAAATATAGGACCGAAATTCAAAATTTCAGATTACTTCATATCTTTCTTAAAAGGAATGGCAACAGTACCACTTACGCCTTTGTCTTTGACTGCCACAAACAGCATTAGAGCTTGACCCTGCTCATCAGTAAGCACAAAAGGCCTCTCCATTCGCTGCGGTTTCCATATTTGACCATTTTCAAGTACAATCTCTTTCTTTATGAATAGTGGATTTTTATCAGCGACCCATTTCTTTCCATCTTTTGACGAAAGGAAAATCATTTCTCGCCCATCCACAACATGACAGACCATATAATAGGTAGCTGTAAGCTTATTGTGCCAAACGCTTGCATCTTCAGTCTGTGCCTTGTCATAAACAGGCTGTTCCTCGAAAACAAAAGGCCCTTCAGCTTTATCGGACTGACCAGACAACTGAATTCTAAAAACCTCATCATGCTTAAGGTCGTCACCTTTCATAATCATGGTGAATTTTTCATCTGCAAATGTCACCGCCGGATTAACGGCTATGTTTTTAAAAGGCCCGTCATGTGGTTTTACAACTGGCTGTGGGGTTCTTATAAATGGGCCTGAGGGATTAGTTGCAGTAACCAATCCGATTTTCTGACGATTTCGAGCCACATTCCAATAGTCTTTAATCCATTTAGATACCGGATACGTTTCTTCAGATTCTTTATAAACTTCATCAAGATCTACCGAAATATAATACAGGTAAATAGTACCATCCACGACACATACGCTCGGATTGTGAGCGGTGGCTGACTCCCATCCATCCTTGTTTCTGCTCTCTACAATCACGTTAACAAACGTATACGGCCCTTCAGGCTTATCTGATACACCATGAGCAATTTCACAGTCGGTTAGCCAGCCCAGCCAGCTGGTCTCTTTCTTCCAACGTGAGTAATAGGCATGGTATTTACCATCTTTCCATTTGAATATCGAAGCTCCCCAGGTCCAATAGTCAGGATCCACTAATACATTGCTTGATATTTTCTCTTCATAAAATTTGGCCTGAACCGCATTAGGCAATGGCTCAAATGCCCAAAGCTGATTGTTGATAGACTTTGGTGCGGCTATAGTATCAGAATCATTTAGTATAGCAGATTGCGTGACCGATGATACTTCTCTCGAGGATGTTTTTTGTTTTTGCATCAATGCACAGTTACTTACAAAAAGAGTAATCAAACAATATTTAATGATGTTTATTTTTTTCATTATCATTTTATTTTTTTGGCCTTATCCACATACAATGACCGCCTCCTGGAGCCATCTTTGCCTGTATGATATCTCCTTTTTTTACTTCTGAAATTCTGATTTGGTAAGCCTCAGGCTTAGTCCTGCAATGGGTCTCTTTGGTATCTTCGTAAAAGGTGGCTTCATAGGTCTGACCTTCTTTCAGAAAATCAAGTGAGATATCAAGTGTGCCGCCTTTTTGACTAATTACGCTCCCAATAAACCATTCCTTTCCATAGCGACGCGCAGTGGTAATATATTCGCCTATTTTGGCATTCAGGATCCGGCTTTCGTCCCATTTTCCTACGGGCTGTTTTTGAATGAATTCAAACAAATCTGCTTTTTTCCGGTAGGCTTCCGGGGCATCAGCAAGACAAACAAGACCACTAAAAATGATCAGTGTTCTCGCTGCTTCAGAGACGACTGTTGACAAATAAGAACCGTGAATTTTTGGGCCTTTTTGTCGACTGCCGCTATTAATCCCTTTCAGGTCAAAGTTGCCATTGTTCATATCAATCGGCCCCTGAATGGCGTTAATGAGTGCCATCTTGATAAAGGATTCGGGGGTAAAAGCCCTTCTTGAATCTTGTTGCGCATGACAATATTCGCGGGTAATAGCATTTGGAAATGTTCTTTGGATACCCGTGAATGGGACGGGACTATCATGAAAATTAATCAATAAATGACGCGCTGCACTCTGCTGAACAGCCTCACGAGTAAATGCTACGTCATCCTTCATAAACCCATATTTTATACCTTTCATACCCAGCGACTGGTAGTATTTAAATAAGGCATCATCTCCATATTCTCCATGTCTTCTATCATAATACAGCAGAAGATCTACTTTTTTCTGAGCCGCATAGTCAATAACTTTTTGAAGATCTAGTTTGTCTGATAGTTCAAAATACCCTTTACCTACCTCTATATACCAAGCATCATCAATTAGAAAGTATTCGATCTCTTTTTCAGCAGCAAAATCGATAAAACGCAGATAACTTTCTGTATTGATACCGTATGTAAAACCATCTTCTGCAGTATAGCCATGCACCCGCCAGTCCCATAGCGTCTTACCTGGCTTGATCCATGAGGGGTCGGCTATTTGATTGGGTGTTGCCAGATTGATAGGAACCGTATTGACTACCAAATCTCCTACCGCTTCATTAATCAAAATCACGCGCCAAGGAGTGCTCATTTGTTCTTCTGTGAGTTTTGCTTTATTAGAAGAAACAAGTGACGCTTTACCCTGATCGTATTTCAAATTCATTACTTCAAAACCTGGTGCGGAAAAAAGATCTGATTCCAAAATAGACAGGTACGGTTTATTCGATTTTTCTACCACAATCGGCATGAATAATTGGGGTGATTCATTAGTCTGCTGTAAATCATCTATTAAAAGTGGGCCTACTGGTTCATTTTCTCCTGCAGGACAATACAGTGCATCCGTTTTATCTATTTTAAATTCGCAATAAAAAGTCGCTTCCGTACCTTCTTCATACCCTTCTAGTTCATATCTAAAACCGACTCCATGATTGTAAATTCGGACGATTAGTTTTGCAGTGGCACGCTCTAACTCAATATTTAAAACAAGTTCATTATATTGATTTTTAACCTCACTAAATTGGCCCCAGACTGGCCGCCAAACATTGTTTATAGAAATGGAGTCCGAGCCTTCAATTTTTGCCAAAGACTTAGGTAAAATTGAAAGTTCTGAAGAATGGATCATCTCCTTGCCTTGCCAAGACAGCATATAGGTAATGACGCCATGCTGATCGTCAAATTGAACCGAGAGATTACCACTAGGTGAACTGACTTTGAAAATATCATTCTTTTCTGAACAGCTATTGAACAAACAAAAAACAACGCTTAGCAAAAACAGTGCATTCTGTGTTTTTAAAACAGTGCTAAAATTTATTTTCCTCATTCTTATAATTCTTTTAAACCGACATTCTTGGAAGGCATTTCAGCAGCTGTTCTCTTTTGCCAATTCTTTAGATTTATAAGCATTTTGCTTCTTCTTTCTGGGTAGTTTAAGGACAAATTATGGAGCTCTCCGAGGTCATCTTTCAGATTATAGAGATAGGTATTATCTGACTCAAACTCCCAAATCAGTTTCCAGTCTCCCTCTCGTATAGCGGCGGCCATGGTCAAACCGTCTTTACGGTGATGTGGAAAATGCCAATATAGAGCTCTTTCAGGAAGGTTCTTGTGTTCTAGAAGTAAAGGCAACAAGCTCATTCCTTCTAATTTACCAATATGATCGGCCGAGACAGCCGCCAAGTCTATCAAAGTAGGAAAAAGATCTACACTCGTAACCGGGCTACTATTTGTTTGACCACCCTCAATTTTAGCAGGGTAACTCACGACTAAAGGAACCCGAATACCACCTTCGTGTAGAGAGCCCTTAGTATCTTTCAATGGAGAATTATCAAATAAGCCACCATTATCGGAATAAAAAATGACAATAGTATTTTCTAAGAGATTTGATTGTTTTAATTGATCCATTACTTTGCCGACATTTTGATCTAGCTTCTCTATCATAGCAAAATAGGTGTTTCCATTATATTTGGCTATGGTCTCTTGAGGAGCCATTAAGGGCGTGTGTACCGTATAAGTAGACAAATACAGAAAAAAAGGATTGTGTTCATTTTCACGTATAAAATTCACTGCCTCGTCTCCAAGTCTGTCAGTGAGGTATTCACCTTTGGTTCTTTCGAGGATGGTGGCATTTTTGTAGGGCTCAAACCAACTGGCGGGCTGACCATATGCACAGCCTCCTATGTTTAGGTCAAAACCCTGAAACTCAGGATGAAATTGAGCATCTATTACACCATCTTCACTAAACGCTGACCCGTCACCAGCCAAGTGCCATTTACCTAAAAAACCTGTTGCATATCCGTTTGTTTTGAAGACCTCAGCAATGGTTACTTCGGCAAGCGGCAAATGATTTCGAAAAAAAGCTTCTTTTAGCTTTTTACCCTTATTCTGCCTTAAAAGATATTTTTCCATTTCAAGACCTGGAATATGGCAGGTAGTCTTCAATGTAGCCGGAGATTTACCAGTCAGGATACTTGCTCGTGTGGGCGAGCATACCGGAGCAGCTGCGTAGGCTTGAGTGAATATAATTCCACTTTTGGCCAATTCATCAATATTTGGCGTACTGATGCCTGGCTTGTTATTCATATAGCCCACATCATAATAGCCTAAATCATCAACTAGAATAAATACGATATTGGGTTGTATTTCTTTTTCTGGTGTAGCTTTGCACCCCAAAATCAGCAACCCCATGGCTATTGCTAAAGTGCATTTTTGAAAAAAAAGTATTTTACCTTCCCATTTAATTATTGAAGTCATTTAGCAGTATTTTTCTATTTGTATTCCGCAGTATTCTTTTCCAATAAAAGAGAGAGTTCATTAACTACTTCATGATATTGCTTATACAAATTATGTTGTTCTTGAGGGTCATTATCCATATCGTACAATGTACCTTCAAACCCTTCCTCGGCAGGGTCTTCGAACTGAGGTTGTGAAAATCCGCCTGAACCCAGATTAGGAGTCAATTTCCATTTACCCTTTCGTATAGAAAAATAGCCATGAAGAGAATGGTGTACAATAAAGTCTCGTATTGGTTCTTTCGTTTGTCCGATATATGCAGGCCACATATTATAACTATCCTCACCAGCGCTTTTTGGCAATTGTTTTTCAAGAAGACCCGCTACGGTCGCCAGCAAATCAGTTGTACTCATCACTTGATTAGATACAGAACCTGGCTCTATCTTGCCTAGCCATTGGGCTATAAACGGAACATGATGCCCGCCTTCATAAATGTCAGCTTTCTGGCCTCTAAAGATATAATTTGCCCTATGGGCATATTTTTCTTTGTCATCAGGCGTCCAGTGCGAGCCGTTGTCTGAAGTGACTATGATCAAAGTATTGTCTAACATATTAGACTTCTCCAAAGCAGCTACTACCTCGCCTACCGCATTGTCTACCATGGTGACAAAGTCACCATAAGTGCCCGCTTGTGACGCCCCGTGTACATCCTCTGACGGTAGCCATGGGGTATGTGGTGCAGTAAGTGGAAAATACAGGAAAAAGGGTTTTTCTTCTGTGGCTTGTTGATTAATAAATGCGGTCGCCTTCTTTATAAAATGGGGAAGCACATTGTCAAAATCGAAATTCTCGTCCATCTCCCCAGCTCTCCAAATAACACCTCTGCCGTGATCCTTCTGATTTTTACCCTCGGTATAACCTGTTGGTATGGCTGTAGTTTTATCATTTTCCAAATATACATACGGAGCCATGTCTAAAGAGGCAGGAATAATATAGGAATAATCGAACCCCAGATCCTTCGGGCCCGATGCAGTTTTGGTATAATCCACATTGTTATCTTCACCTTTTGACAGTACTTCACTCCATTCTAATTCTTTGATAGGTAGGTCAGGGTTCTTTGGTTGCCAGCCTAGACCTAGATGCCATTTTCCTATGCAGGCGGCAGTGTAGCCATTGTCTTTTAAAAAAGATGCTACGGTCATTCTATCGCGTTCTATCAATGGTTGACCATAGCCCCAAAGTACTCCTTTCTTTAAACGGCTTTTCCAGGCATAGCGACCTGTCAATATTCCATAGCGGGTAGGTGTGCAGACCGCAGAATTGGAATGTGCATCTGTAAAAGAGATGCCTTGTTGAACTATTTTGTTCATATGTGGCGTTGAGATGCCTGATTCTGGATTTAAAGATGATATATCGCCATAGCCCATATCGTCTGCCAAAATATAAACAATGTTGGGCCGTTGGCTCTGAATAATTTTTTGCTTTTCTTTTTTAGGTTGACAGCCAATGATGAATAAAAAAAGAAAAAAGCCGAATATGTTTTTCATAAGGTCATTTTTATGGTAAAATAGACTTCCCAGTTTTGAGAAGTCTATGTTTCTATATCCTAAATCAACAACCTCGACCCAAGGGTACGAAGTATGCTTCCGAAAAAACATTTTTCATTTCGAGGCAAGCCCCTTTAAAGGTAGGCAGGCATCGACAGGCTAAACCCTCAATGAGGAATTAAATAAATGTATAAAGCACTAACCAATAGCAGAATACTATTCTAATAGAATTAAACTATCTGACAATTACATACTCATTTGATTTTTATACCCCGAGTTCGACCTAAGGTTTACAAATAAAAGAAGAAAGAGATCTCAAAGATTAAGAAATCTCTTTCTCCTAGAATAAAGAGGGTTTAATACCCAGGATTTTGAATATTTACATCAGTCTCAAGAATATCAATTTGCTCTTGAGGTATGGGCCAAAGTATGTAATGCGATTTAATATTCTTTTCGATAGCAAAGACAGAAGTAGTCTGTGGATTTGGAAAATCTGCCTCGGTATCATTAAAAGCTTGCATGGTAGAGATGTATCTTCCCCACCGTACTAAATCAAACCATCGATTAAACTCATTACAAAGTTCTAATCTTCTTTCTAAATATACCGCCTCTCTAAAACTACTTTGATCGAGTGAAGACAAATCTACAAGTCCGGCTCTTGTCCTCACTTCATTAATGGCATCATATGCCGCTTGAGTGGGTGTTCCTAATTCATTTAAAGCTTCAGCATAAATCAGTAAGACATCAGAAAATCTAAGAACCTTGGTATTTACCTCACCATCATTTAAGACCAATCCTTGATGAAGTAAATCAACATCAATCCATTTAAAATAATGGGCATCGAAAGTTGCTGTGTCTCCAGAAGTGTTAGATATACTTGTAAACAGTGCATTGTCAACGAGACGTAAATCAGATGGGTCGTACGCATTAACCAAATCAGGAGTAGGTCTCACAAGCGCATTACCTCTATAATTAGCACCTAGAATACCACTGACAGATCTTTTAAAAGTAGCAATACCTAATAGACTACCTCCTCGTTGAACTCCTAAGCCAGCTCTCATTTGAATTTCAATCAGCGATTCCTTACTTAAGTCATTCCGAAATGCATCTATATAGTTATCCTCAAGGTCATACCCATACGTTCCTCTACCATCAATAACTTCTTTTGCTTTATTAGCAGCCAATTGATACTTAGAGGTATCATTCAAAGGGTTTCCTGCCCAAGTTAAATATACCTTTGCCAATAAACCCTTAGCTGCTCCAGAAGTGGCACGACCAGCATCTGCTCCTGCCCAAATTGGAGGCAACACTTGTTCTGCAGCTAGCAAATCTGATTCGATTAGCTCATAAACTTCTACAGAGGGCCTACGGTCTGAGGCAATTAAAAATGCCTCATCTAGGTCTTTCACCACGCTGGTAATCACGGGTACATCTCCGAATAGCCTTACTAGATCAAAATAGGCCAACCCTCTAAAAAACTTGGCCTCCGCAACTAGTCGACCTCTAATTTCGAGACTTTCCGATACATTGTCAATAACGGCGTTTGTTCTTGCTATTGTCCTGTAATGATGGTTCCAAACGGCAGGCACAAAAGCGGATTGAGACGTTATATTCAACCTGCTCCACCCTTGCCAGGCTTGGTTACCCACGGTGAAATCGGTATACGAATCATCAGTAGTAATATCAGTCATAGCCATGACTATGTTTCCATACCAACCACTATTACCACTTTGGATAGATGCATAGATGGCGTTCGTAGCTGAAATAGCATCGGCCTCAGTTTGATAAAAATTAGCTTCTGTCAAGATAGCTGTTGGTGTTTCTTCCAAGAAATCATCACTACACGAGAACAGTGTCAGCAATAGTATACTCACTGAGCACCCAATATATATATTATTAAAAAATTTCATGTCATTATATTTTATATTATAAAATTTCATATTTCTATATCCTAAAAATTAAAAACCAATATTTAAACCTAGGATGATAGATTTGGCACTAGGGTAGATGGCCTCATCATAACCTTGCTGCGTAACAGAGCCTGAGCTCGATACATCTGGATCATACCCACTATAGTTTGAAAAGGTAATTAAATTGGTGCCTGTTGCATAAATTCTAAAAGAACGGATGGCCTTAAGTCTATCTAACAAGGATGCTGGTAGCGTGTAGCCCAACGTAATGGTTTTAAACCTAACATAACTACCATCTTCTAACCACTCATCTGAAAATTTCAAAGGTTGAGTAGTAAGAGAAGCTCTAGGAATATTTGTATCTGTGTTTTGGGGTGTCCATCTATCTAGAGCAACTTCACTCACATTACCCCCTCCTCCAGAAAGGTTTTCTAAGAAAATAACTCTATTGAAGTTCACAATCTTGTTTCCATGGCTACCCTGTAGAAATGCACTAAGGCTAACATTCTTATATTTAAATGTACTTGTAAATCCCCAAAATTTATCTGGCACAGCATTTCCTAAAAACTTTCTATCTGCAATAGTAATATCGCCATCGCCATTAAAATCTTTGTATTTTATATCTCCAGGAGATCGTGTATCACCATCCAAAGTTAAACTCACATCATTATCATATAGACCATCTTTTACCCAGCCCCTAAAGGTTCCTAGGCGGCCTCCTACAAATAATGATTGACTTCCTGAACCTGCGCCAAATGGGCCACCACGTCCTGTGACAATCGTATCATTTTCAGCCAATGTCAGCACCTTATTCTTAATGTAGCTAAAGTTTGCAGACACGTTCCAAGTAAAATCGCCGCTATCTACAATTGTGGTGTTTACTTCTACCTCGATACCGGTGTTTTCTACACTACCAATGTTTGTTGTTGTTGTTAAACTGTTAGTTCCCACAACAGATGGCAGACCTCTTCCAAAAAACAAGCCTTCAGTTTTACGGTTAAAATAATCGGCAGAAAATGCAAGTCTTCCTTTATTTAAAGACATGTCTAGCCCAACATTAAGTTGTTTAGATATTTCCCAAGTCAAAGCCGGATTTGGAAAATTCTGGGGAGCAAAGCCTGTATTTATGTTTTGGCCAACACCAATAATAGCTTGATCAGCCGATAATTGGCCAAGTGTATTATACACGCCAATACTTTGACTTCCTGACTCACCGTATGACAGTCTTATCTTAAGCTCATCAATGGCATTAACATTTTCCATAAACGGTTCTTTACTTATTCTCCATGATACCGCACCTGAAGGAAAAAGATTCCATTTATTACCTACTGCCAATCTTGAAGCCCCATCATACCTACCAGATACGGTAACCAAATACTTATCTTTGTACGAGTAATTTACACGTGCTAAATAAGAAGCTAAGGTCCATTCGGAAGCACCACTTTCTGGAATTTGAGGATTAGACCCCGACTGTAGCGCATTAAACGTTAAATTATCTAAGACAAAGGTTTGAGATGAAGCCGTAAATCTTTCAGTAGTGAATTTCTGCGCTTCAGCAACTACCACGGCATTAATGTCATGATGTCCTATGGTTTTATTAAAATCTAACTGATTCGTGCTCACCCAATTCGTATTCTGAAACGTACTTCTAGCTGCACGGCCTCCATTACTACCAATAATGGCCTGATTAATATAACTTCCTCTTATTTGATCTGTTAAACTAAAACCAAATGTAGTCTTGGCACTTAACCAATCGGTGATCTTATATTTAAGGTATATGTTTCCTATCGTCTGATTTATTTTTGTCTCGCTAAGATTATTTAAAAGAGATAGTGGATTTTGAAAATCACCCGGATTGATACCAATAAGAGTCTCTGTGGTTAAGTTTCCGTTTGAATCTCTAGCAGGAACGGTTGGATCACCAACCAATGCCGAATAAACCACATTAGAGTTACCTTCATTATTTCTGCCTGAAGCATGGGCCTCAACCTCGGAAGTAAGTTGCCTACTAATTGCCAAAGTATTTCCCATAGAGAAATTTTTTCCTAGATTCACATCTAAATTCGCTCTTATTGAGAATTTTTCAAATCCAGAACTTTCTATTATACCGTCTTGACTAAGATAATTAGCCGATAAATAAAATTTGACATTTTCGCTCCCTCCCCTTGCTGATAACTGATGGGTTTGTATAGCTGCGGTCCGAAAAAATTCATCTTGCCAGTCAGTACCTATTCCATTATTATGAATTGAAGCTATATCTGCAGCTGAATACGGAGCCGCCTGACCTGAATTGGTAAAGGCTTCATTAATATATTCTGCATATGGAGTTCCTGTTAAAAGTGAGATTCTCTTTCTTGCTTGCTGTAAGCCCGAAGCGACATTATAATCAATTTGAACTTTCGAATTTGTACCCCTTTTAGTTGTAATAAGAACAACACCATTTGCTCCTCTAGAGCCATAAATGGCAGTTGATGAGGCATCTTTTAAAATTTCAATTGATTTGATATCATAGGCATTTATTGAATTCAAGGCGCCGTCATATGGCAGCCCGTCTACCACGTATAGTGGATCAACACCACTGTTTATACTGCCAATACCACGAATACGAATTTGCACGTCACTCCCTGGCGATCCACCAGTAGAATTAACTGATACCCCAGCAGCATTTCCTTGAAATACATCGGCAATATTAGTAATAGGCCTGCTTTCTATGGTGCTACTTCTGATTGATGACACAGAGCCTGTAATGTCAGACTTTTTTCGTGTACCATAGCCTACTACAATGACTTCCTCAAGCCCTGCAGCACTTTCCGATAAAGCAATATCTAAAGTAATCTGGCCATTTACCATAACTTCCTTAGTAGTATACCCGATATATGAAATCACCAATACTGCATTTTCATCTGCTACTTCTATTGAAAAATTACCATCAAAATCGGTTTGCGTTCCGTTAATAGTTCCTTTTTCAACTATATTGGCCCCGGGCAAAGAAATACCATTCACATCGCTGACGGCACCTGTCAGGGTTTGTTGAACAATATCAGTCTCTAGTGGAAGCGTCGGTATAGCAACCAAAGGCTCATTTTTATTATCCTCTTTTTTTAATATAATTTGTTTGTTGAAAATCTCATAGGTAACCGTGGTTCCAGAAAACAGTTTTTTGAGAATCTTGGAAATTCGTTCCCTTTTCCCCTTTATAGTCACCTTTCTTTTAACATCTATTTTTCTTGTGTCGACAAAAAATTTGAAATCGGTTAGCGATTCAATTTTATCAAGCACGTTCTCTATACTCACTTGCGTCATGTCTAAAGTGACTTTGGTCTGTTGCGAATAGGTATTCGCATTAATCTGAAACAAGGTGAATATGAGGAATAGTGTAGTCAGTTTCATCTTTAGATCATACTTTAAAGTGCCTGAAAGACACCCAAGTTTAATTCGTTTTTTCATACTTTTGTGTAGATTTTTGGTTAATTAATTTTAATCGAACACTTTTTACTTGTCGGGGAATGTTGAGAGCATTTCCCGATTTTTTATGTTCGATGATTTCAATATTGAATATTTGTTCTACATAGGCTATTCTTTTTTAGGTTGATATATAATAATTTGATTGTCTAAAATTTTATATTTGATTCCGAAATTTCGACCAAAGGTCTCTAGCACCTCTTCAATACTTTCAATATCAAAAGCGGCGTTAAATGTATTATCATCTAACTCTTTGTTATTATTCAAAATAACCACATTATAATGCCTTTCCAGTTTTTTGCGAATAGTTTTAAAAGACATATTCCTAAAAACTAGCTTTCCTGTCATCCAAGCGGTATAGATATCGGCATCTACCTCTTGCACGCCAAATTCTTTTCGAAGCTTGCTCCAAGACCCTATCTGATTCGGGGCTATATCAGTCGAGGTTTGGGGCTCATAGCTGTTAGAAGCATCATATAACTGAACTTTTCCTGAAACCAATACCGTATTAACGTTTTCATCCTCCTCATAGGAAGACACATTAAACTCGGTTCCTAAAACCCTGATATTTACTTGACCGGCGTTTACAATAAATGGAGTATTCGCATCTTCAGCCACTTTAAAATAAGCCTCGCCTTTGACAAATACCTGCCGTTGCTCCCCCTTTATAAAGTTGACCGGGTATTTTAGTGAAGACCCTGAGTTTAAATAAACAAGAGTGCCGTCTGACAATTCAATTTGAAACTTTTTACCATAAGGAATATTCAGTTCATTGTAAACCAATTCTTTAACCTCTGAATCACTGTTGTACGTGATTTTATTATCTTTTTGCGTGGCGACCCTATTACCCTCTTTGTCCAATACTTGAGTAACGCCATTCTCATCAATTACCTTGATTTTTCCGTTATCAAACTGAAGGGTAATAGCCTTTTCCTTAATCTGTAACAAGGGAGAAGATTCTTCCTGCATTTGTTGTTCCACCAAAAAGAAATACCCTAACCCAATGAGAGCTAAAAATACGGCAGCATATTTAAAGATTGCCACACGCCCTCTCCTTTTACGATTCACAAGAGTTCTTTGCCCCTGTGTTCTAGAGCGAAAATCGAGATATGCTGCTTTTGAGCCTATCTTCTTATATTTCATGGAAAACATATAGTTAATCTCCACAGATTTTTCAAATTGCTCTCTAATATCCTCCTCTGAAAATGCTTTTATCAAAATATCCAGTTCTTCTTCACTAAATTCTCCCCCAAGATATTTCTGTATAATTATTTCCAGTTCTTTCGACATCATAAAGCTATATTTACACCTATGACCTATGTTTTTATAAAAACCCTACATTATTTTTAACTTTTTTTTAATCTTTGTTTAACACATACGGTTCCAAAAATATCAATCAGCAGGTAAAAGGTGTTCGAAAGCAATAAAATACTAGTAAAGGAATTACAAAAAGGGAATGAAAAGGCCTATGCCTATCTCTATGACGTGTACTATGAAAATCTGATTCATTACTGTTTTAATTTAACAAGTAACCTGCCACAAGCAAAAGATATTGTACAGAACGTACTGGTCAAAATGTGGCACAATCGAAAAAATATACATATTTCAACTTCATTGAAAAGTTACCTATACCGCGCTGTTTTTAATGAGTTTGCTACCGAATACGACAAAGCAAAAAAAAGAGGCAAAATGCTTCTTCAAATCAAACGAGAGGTCTTGGACAATATAGTAGAGAGAGACTATGAATTAATGGAAGAAAAATTAGCGCTATTGGAGGCAGCAATTGAAGAGTTGCCTGCTAAATGCAGAAAAGTTTTTTTACTTAGTAAAAGGCAAGGCTACCGATATAAAGAAATAGCAACTCAACTCGATATTTCTGAAAAAACCGTCGAAAAACATATTAGTCGAGCAATAGGTAGAATCAAACAAACACTATACGCCAACGCCGCTCAATTATTTTTTCTCCTTTTAAAAAAAATCGCAACAATCAAAGCATAGCAAGGCTGAAAATCTTTTCATTACTTTTAAAACTTCTGGGTCCTTTGGCATAATTGTAAGGGCATACCAAATGGATCTCGTAGCATAATCAAAAGGCTGCCATCCTCTTTCTTAACTTCCTCTATGAATACAGCACCCTGTTTTTCTAAACGTAAATAATCTGCTTGGGCATTCTCTGAAACAAAGGCCATATGAAAAGTCAATGGATGTTGTTTTGAGAACTCGGTAATCATTTCATCAGGCCTATAATACAATTCGATAAAGACCCTGCCGGTAGAATCGGCCAAAAAAGTCATAAAAGGCGGTTCTTTTTGTTCACTAATAACCTTTAAACCCAAATTCACTACATACCATTGTATGACTTCGTCAATATTTTTAACGTTAATAGCAAAATGTTCAAAAACCATATGATATCCAAATTTGATTATATCCGCGATAAATATAGGCCTTAAATCACGGGATTAGCTTAAATTTGCACGATAAAATAGCAAAAAAAATGTTGCAGTTGCAGGCGATACGTAATTCAAAGGACAAAATTATAGAGGCATTAAAGAAACGGAATATCGACATAGCTCCGTTGGTAGAAAATGTGCTACAATTGGATGAAAAAAGGCGTTCGACCCAAACCCAACTTGACAATATATTGGCGGAGAGCAACAAAATCTCCAAAGAAATCGGAGAACTATTTAAGAGTGGAAAAGGTCAGGAAGCTAATACCCTTAAAGAAAAGACCGTAGCCTTAAAAGACGAGTCAAAAAAACTAGGAGAGGATTTAAATACAACTGCCGAAGAGCTCCAAACCTTGTTGTATCAAATTCCTAATATACCTCACATTTCGGTACCCGCAGGAAGTTCAGAAGCAGATAACGAGGAGATATTTATAGAAGGAGATATTCCTAAGTTGCATGACAACGCACTTCCGCATTGGGAGCTCGCGAAAAAATACGACATTATAGATTTCGAACTCGGCGTTAAGATTACCGGTGCCGGCTTTCCTGTATATAAGGGAAAAGGTGCCCGTTTACAACGTGCTTTGATTTCTTATTTTCTAGACAAAAATGCAGAGGCCGGTTATACCGAAATGCAAGTGCCTTATCTTGTTAACGAAGCCTCAGCTTATGGCACAGGGCAATTGCCAGATAAGGAAGGGCAGATGTACCACATTGGAGAAGACGATTTGTATTTGATTCCTACAGCTGAAATTCCTGTGACCAATTTGTTACGTGACAAGATCCTGAACAATAAAGAACTTCCTATTCGCTATACCGCTTATACCCCTTGTTTCCGAAGAGAAGCCGGTAGTTATGGTGCCCATGTACGCGGCCTGAACCGTTTGCATCAATTCGACAAAGTCGAAATCGTAAGGGTCGAACGTCCTGAAAAATCTTATGAGGCATTAGATGGTATGGTCGAGCACATTAAAAATATTCTTCGCGAACTACAGCTACCTTATCGCATTCTTCGTTTGTGCGGGGGCGATTTGGGTTTTACGGCTGCTCTGACCTATGATTTTGAGGTATTTTCTACCGCTCAAGACCGTTGGCTTGAAATCAGTTCGGCCTCCAATTTCGAAACCTACCAGGCAAATCGACTTAAATTGCGATATAAAGACGAGAATGGAAAAAGCCAATTAGCACATACCCTTAACGGTAGCTCCCTTGCATTACCACGTGTTTTGGCAGGTATCCTTGAAAACTATCAAACTGTAGATGGCATCCGAATTCCTGAAGTTT
Source organism: Flavobacteriaceae bacterium (assembly GCA_045046905.1). Classification (GTDB taxonomy): domain Bacteria; phylum Bacteroidota; class Bacteroidia; order Flavobacteriales; family Flavobacteriaceae; genus JASFYU01. Next base: position 32,644 of record JASFYU010000056.1, read on the forward strand.
TGGTCCCCTACTGCGGGTTTGTTATGATTAGCTAATTCTGCGGTCTAAATTATAATCCCCTTAACAGGTTCTTTTCTCAGGCTAATGTAATTTTTGTTAAATTACCAACTATGAAGCTTCTCTGTTTTTTGGTATTTTTAATTGTTTCAAGCTTCGCCTTCTCACAAGACGACTTCTTGGCGAAACAATATTTTAATGACGGTGATTTTGACAAAGCCGTGGTCTTCTATGAAAAATTAGTGGTGAAAAATCCGCGACGCCCTGATTATATTGAAGGCCTCATTGGCTGCTACCAACAGCTTGAACGCTATGACGAGGCCGAAGAATTTTTACTAAAAGAAATTGACAAACGCAATACCTACCCCACTTGGTATATTGAACTCGGGTACAACCATACCTTGCAAAATGCTCCTATTAAAGCTACAGAATATTACAATAAAGCCATTTCTAGTATTGACGAAAATCCAAATTTTGGCTACGGGCTAGGTTTCAGATTTCAAAAATATGCGCTTTTAGAGTATGCCCTTAAGGCCTATTCAAAAGCCATGGAGCTCAACACTAAATTAAATTATAGCCACCAAATGGCCAGAATTTATGGTGAACAGGGCAATATCGAAAAAATGTACGAATCATACCTCAGCCTAATCAGCAAGGGCAAGGCTTCAAAATCGATCATACTTCGAAGCATTGATGATTTTATAACGTCAGATGCCGAGAATGAAAACAATATAAAATTTAAAAAAGTTCTTTTGCAACATGCCCAAAAGAACCCAGATATTCTTTGGAATGAGTTATTGAGTTGGCTATTTGTACAACAAAGGCAATATGCAGCTGCCTTTCGGCAAGAAAAGGCAATATACAAACGTATGGACGATCGCTCTATAAAAAGACTCGAACGCTTAGGTAGTTTAAGCCTAGAAGACAAGAAGAGTGCCGTTTCCACAGCCATTTATAACTATATCGTAGCCAATACGGCCAGTGTAATTACCAAATTGAACGCCCAACTGAATCTCATCGATATTCAATTATTGACGGCAGATAAAAAAGATTTTTTGAATATTCAAAAGCAATATGATGCACTTATGACATTTCATGGCTATAAAAGGCAAACCCTGCAACTACAAGTTGCGTATGCAGATTTTTTGACCTTTAAAAGAGATTCCCCCCAAGCTGCCATTGACATCCTCAAAAATAGTTTAAAACTACCTTTAAACGAACGAGGAAAAGCCTATGTAAAATTGGCCTTGGGCGATATTTTGGTGTTTGACAAAAAATTCAATCAAGCTTTAATCTATTTTTCTCAGATACAAAAAGGGTTGAAAAATGACGTGCTTGGGCAAGACGCTCGGTATAAAGTCGCTCGGACCAGTTTTTACAAAGGAGATTTTGATTGGGCACTCACGCAACTAAAAGTACTCCGAAGCTCTACCTCGCAATTGATGGCCAATGATGCGATGCAATTAAGTTTATTAATCTCTGACAATTCGCTGGAAGATTCAACTCAGACCGCTCTAAAAAAATATGCCCGTGCCGATCTGCTAGCCTATCAGAACAAGACCAAAGAAGCCATTTCAGCATTGGACGATATTTTACAAAACCATAAAGGAGAAAAAATAGAAGATGAAGCTCTTCTAAAACAAGGAGAACTTCTTGAGAGCATTAAAGAATATGAAGCCGCTAAGTTCAACTATCAAAAGATTACCGAATTCTACGCCACCGGTATTTTGGCTGATAATGCCCATTTTGCCTTGGCCGAGTTATACCAGAATATTTTAAACGAACCAGAAAAAGCCAAGGAGCATTACGAAAAGATTATCTATAATTATCAGGACAGTTACTATTATCCTCAGGCAAGAAAGAATTTTAGGCTACTTAGAGGTGATTCGATAAACTGAAACCAAATGTAATTTGATCTATGAATTTTAAACTTTGAACATAAAAAATGTACATCTATAACGTAACTACTAATGTTGACGAATCGGTTCACGATGAATGGCTCAAATGGATGAAAGATACCCAAATCCCCAATGTTTTGGCGACAGGAAAGTTTTTAAGCGCCAAAATGAGCAAAGTACTCATCGAAGAAGAAATGGGTGGTGTCACCTATTCAGTGCAATTCACGACTACAAATATGAAAACCTTGCAGCAATACTATGATGAAAATGCTACCAAGCTGCGCAATGATGCTGTAAAACTTTTTCCGAACAAGTTCATCTCTTTTAGGACAGAGCTTGAAATTATAAGCGAATACTGACTTCATGGGCAAAAGAAAAAAACAAAAGTCGTATTCCACATGGAAAGATAAAAAGCCTTGGCAAGAAAAAAGCCCTATAAAGGCAAAAAAACATCTTGGGCAACATTTCTTAAAAGATGAGGAGATCGCTCAAAGAATCGGCGAAACCTTATCCTTCGAAAGCTATGAAAATGTGGTCGAAATTGGACCGGGTACTGGGGTCTTGACAAAATATTTATTAAAGAACAAGGTGAACCTCGTAGCTATGGACCTTGACCCAGAATCGGTCACCTTTTTAAACAGTACTTTTTCTTTGGAAAACCGTACGGCCCAAAAGGGAAGCTTGACCGTTTTGGAAGCCGATTTTTTAAAGTATGACCTTACTTCTTTGTTCGGCAAGCAGCAATTCGCGATTACCGGAAACTTTCCGTACAACATTTCGACACAGATTGTTTTTAAAATGTTGGAAATAAAAGATCAGGTACCTGAATTTACGGGTATGTTCCAAAAAGAAGTGGCCGAACGTATCTGCGCAAAAGAAGGAAACAAGACCTATGGAATCCTCTCGGTATACGCCCAAGCTTTTTATACCGCAGAATATCTGTTTTCAGTACCACCAACAGTTTTTGACCCACCACCTAAAGTACAATCTGGTGTTCTACGTTTGACTCGAAAAATCAATTTTAAGCTGAAATGCGACGAAAAACTTTTTCTTAAAGTGATAAAAACCGCGTTCAACCAAAGAAGAAAAACCCTTCGTAACAGTTTAAAATCTTTTGCGCTTTCTGATATTCTCAGAGAAGATACTATCTTTGACCTTCGCCCAGAGCAATTGGCCGTAGCTGATTTTGTTGAGCTAACCGAGAAAATAGCAAATGACACCATTTAAACTCACCCATAAACTTTTAACTGAAATTCGGCAGTTGATCAAGAATCAACAAGATTCAAAATTAGAGGCGCTCATGAGTGAGGTGCATTATGCCGATGTTGCAGAAATCGCCAATGAACTCAACTTTGAACAGGCTACCTATCTCATTAAATTATTGGAGAGCGATAAGACTTCGGATGTACTTACTGAACTTGACGAAGATGTACGCGAAGCCGTTCTTAGTAACCTTTCAACGAAGGAAATTGCAGAAGAGCTCGAAGAGCTCGATACCGATGACGCTGCAGATATAGTGGCCAAGCTCCCTCAGGAGATCGTTCAAGAGGTTATTTCAGAAATTGAGGATAGAGAACATGCCAGAGACATTGTTGATCTACTGCGTTATGATGAGAATTCAGCAGGTGGCCTCATGGCCAAGGAACTTGTAAAAGTCAATGAAAACTGGAACGTACTTACCTGTGTAAAGGAAATGCGAATACAGGCAGAAAACATCACCCGCGTCCATTCAATTTACGTAATAGACGACGAGGAAAAATTAAAAGGTCGCCTTTCTCTTAAAGACCTTTTGACTACCTCTACCAAAACACATATTAGAGATGTGTTCATCGCTAAAGTAGATTCGGTAAGCGTAAATGAAAAACCTGAAGAAGTAGCCAAAATCATGTCAAAATATGATTTAGAAGCCATTCCCGTAGTAGATGAACTGGGCCGATTGGTCGGCAGAATCACAATAGATGATATCGTAGATGTAATTCGTGAAGAGGCCGAAAAAGATTACCAATTGGCAGCCGGTATCTCGCAAGGCGTAGAGGCCGATGACAGTATTTGGGATTTGACACAGGCCCGCCTACCCTGGCTAATTCTTGGCCTTATCGGTGGCGTTGGTGCCGCGATTATTATGGGCAGTTTTGAAGAAATGATTAGTCAACACGCCATATTGTTCTTCTTCACCCCATTGATTGCTGCAATGGCGGGTAATGTAGGTGTTCAAAGTAGTGCCATAATCGTACAAGGTCTAGCAAATGATGACCTTAGGGGCAGTATTGGCAACCGGCTTGTCAAAGAAATGCTACTGGCCATGTTAAATGGGGCAATATTAGCCGTCATATTATTAGTATTCATCTGGTGGTATAAAGGTGATTTTTATATCGCCATTGCCATTTCTATATCACTAATGGCTGTCATTATCGTTGCAGGAATTATAGGTACTTTTATTCCTCTGTTCCTGAACAAGCGAGGTATTGATCCCGCCATCGCTACAGGGCCTTTTATAACTACGAGCAACGATATTTTTGGTATCCTAATCTATTTTTGGATTGCTAAAGTTGTTTTGGGTATTTAGCAAACTAGCTCGGGGCAAGTCAGCCTGATAATATGGAAGCCTACAAGGCTGTTCACCCCCTTCTTTTTACTACCAATACCATAGATACAATCTATACTACAACGGCAATAGGTCAACATCGGAGCATTTCAAATATCACTCAGTGCGTAAAAACCATCAACTTTTTATGGGGAGTTATGCAAAAATCATCAAACCTATTATCTTTGCAAAATGAAAGTTCTTCACCTAGACACCAATCATCCATTACTGATACGGCAATTCGCCGAGCTCGGTTTTGAAAATGATGAGGATTACACTTCCTCAAAAATTGAAATAGAAGATAAAATACACACCTATGACGGTATCATTATTCGAAGTCGTTTTGGTATTGATCAATCTTTCTTGAGCAAAGCCGTAAACCTAAAATTCATAGGTCGTGTGGGTGCCGGACTCGAAAATATAGATACGCAGTATGCAGAGGGCAAGAACATTTTTCTGGCTGCAGCACCCGAAGGAAACCGGAATGCCGTGGGAGAGCATACCTTGGGCATGTTGCTCTCTCTCTTCAACAAATTGAACAAGGCTGACCGCGAAATCCGCATAGGTAAATGGGATCGCGAAGACAACCGGGGTATCGAACTTGATGGCAAAACCGTAGGGATCATCGGCTATGGCAATATGGGCAAGGCCTTTGCAAAAAAACTCCGTGGCTTTGATGTCGAGGTACTGTGTTATGATATCAAAGGCGGTGTTGAAGATGAAAATGCACGCCAAGTGGGCATTATGGAGCTACATCAAAAGACCAATATTCTAAGCCTTCATATTCCTGAAATTCTGGCAACTACTAAAATGATTACTACCGAATTCATCAATGCGTTTCATAAGCCCATATGGTTGTTAAATACAGCTAGGGGTAAATGCGTAGTAACCAAAGATCTGGCCGCCGCCCTAGAATCAGGTAAAATTTTGGGCGCAGGCTTAGACGTACTAGAATATGAGAAATCATCCTTTGAGAACATGTTTAACGAGCATAAACTACCTCAGGCATTTCAATATCTGATACAGGCAGAAAATGTTTTGCTCAGCCCACATGTTGCCGGGTGGACCGTAGAGAGCAAAGAAAAATTAGCACAGGTAATAGTAGATAAGATTAAAGCTGAATTTTGCTAAATATTAGCCTATGAGAAGAACGAGCTTGATTTTTGGGTCATTGCTCCGCTTTGATACTACAGCATAAGTAAGCTGCCTCGGGGCAGGCCTGCCTTTGCCGTCAGGTCCACAAGGCATAAAAGGAAACAAACTTTAACATTTCAACGCCATCACGAATACACCAAAGGGCAATCAACAACCTCCACCCAAGGGTAGTAGAAAAAAGTGAAGAGTAGGAGTATGAAAAAATCAGGTGTATACTGGATCCAAAAGGAAATAAACTAGCGTTTTAGAAAGCTATTGATAAGGTATTTCTTTGATTCTAAAAAAATTACTACATTTAATACACCTAAAAAACAACAAAAATGTCAGATAATACCAAAGATGTAGACGACAAGGGCGAAGAGGCCAAAGGAAAAGCTAAAAATATTACCGATAAAACGGAGGATGCGATTGATAATGCCAAGGACAAGGCAAAGGAGTTCGGGGAGGATGCCAAAGAAACTGCAAAAGACCTAGGAGACAAGGCGAGCGAGAAATTCGATGATGCCAAGGAGGCTACCAAAGAGTTTGCGGAAGACGCAAAAGAAGCTGCTAGCGACTTCGCCGAAGAGGCCAAAAAGACCGCTCATGAATTTACAGAAAGTGCCAAAAATGTTTTGGACAGTGCTGGCGGGGAGAATAAAAAAGTGCTTGCCGGTATTTTGGCCATATTAATAGGGTCTTTAGGTATTCACAAATTTATTTTAGGGTACACCAAAGAAGGTATTATACAGATTATCGCTTCAATAGTTACCTGTGGCGTTGCTGGTATAATTCCTTTTATAGAAGGCATAATATACCTTACCAAATCAGATGAGGAATTTTACAACACCTATCAGGTGGGTAAAAAACCTTGGTTCTAAAAAAATAAAAGTCAGATATTCAAAATCTGACTTTTTTTACTATTTTTATTATCGTAATATTGCAATATATAAATATGTTATGGGGATAACCAAGACACAGATATTCAACGCACAACAGAACCGATTGGCCCTTATTTTTAAGGTCATGGCCCATCCTGCGCGAATTGCCATTCTACAATACATCAGCAGCCAAAAAGATTGTATCTGTAATGATATCGTAGAAGAGGTTGGCTTGGCGCAACCTACAATTTCTCAACATTTAAAGGAATTGAGGAGTATTGATTTGATTCAAGGAGAAATTGAGGGCAAAAAAGTTTGCTATCGCATTAATCTAGAAAAATCGAAGGAAATTCAGGAGCTTCTAAACTCCTTTTTCGATAAAACAAAAGGTAACTGTTGCTAAAACACAAGGTATGAAACGGCCATGAATTTTTTAATCAAAAAATACAGCTGTGGGTATGATTAAAATAAATTCGTTGAAGAACGAGTGTAATGTAGAGACTATATGAGTTCTCAACTTTTAAAATAATTTTACAAATTACAAAATTTTAAACACATGAAAACACATGAACTTTTATCACTTTTAAGTGACAATCCCAATAAAAGTCTTCTTTTTGAATATAAAGAAGGCCAGACCGTTAGTGCCAACTATCATATCACCGAGGTCAAGAACGTGACCATTGATTCGGTAGATTGTGGCGCTGGCACCGATTACTGGAAAGAAACTATCATTCAACTTTGGGAGAGTCCAAAGGAAGTTGAAAAGAGGGAATACATGACAGCCATCAAGGCCTTGGACATTCTGCACAAGGTCGATAAATTAAAACCTTTGGAAAGAGACAGCGAAGTCAAATTCGAATACAGCAATCCTACTTTTCATACCGCACAACTTTTCGTAAATGACCATGAGATTCATAACCAACACTTGATTATAAAATTAGGGGTTAAAAAAACCGATTGCAAGGCCAAAGAAACCTGTGGCATACCTGTTGAAGTCCTCGTTCAGGAAGAAGCTTGTTGTACCCCAGGAGGCGGTTGCTGCTAATCGCAAACAGAAATCAGACCTTCCTTCAGTTATGTCATATAAGATTTATGACGACTGAAGGCATTGCCATAGGTTTCGCTACTTTTGAAAAAAATATTCCCTTTTATAAAAATTAGGGCAAAATGCTCATGAAATCCTGCCGTAGTATCACTAATAATGAAGGGGAATAGTTGAGCTAGCCTAGAAAGATAAGCGACTCTTTTGAAAAAAAGAAGTGAAAAAAGTGAGGGTATAATCACCACTCAACATATGTGAGAGTGAACAATAAACAGTGAACAGTGCAAACGACCAACTAACTTAAAAAAATGAAAAACATTTTAGTATTGTGTACAGGAAATTCCTGTAGAAGCCAAATGGCACATGGCTACCTTAAAAACGGGCAAGAAGGTCATGCAAATATTTACAGTGCAGGAATCGAAACCCACGGATTAAATTCAGGAGCAGTAGCCATTATGTCCGAAGATGGTATAGATATCAGCGAGCACAGTAGTAACCATATTGATGAATATATGGGGGTCGAATGGGACTACATCATCACGGTATGTGACCATGCCAAGGAGAAATGCCCCTTCATTGCGTCAAAAAACGCAAGGCGAATACACCATAATTTCTTTGACCCTTCTAAAGTAGAAGGCAGTAAAGAAGAAAAACATGCTGCTTTTTTAAAAGCGAGAAATGAAATTAAAAGGTTTTGCGAAAAATTTATCGCAAAGGAAATCAACAAGTTCAATCAAGAGGCATGAGATAGGTTTTTGAAAATTATTTTTTAATTCCGATGGCTATCGGAGAGGCAATCACGAGTACTCGAGAGAGGAATTAAACCCACAATATAGGGCTTAAACTAAGTATTTATATTCTAGTTTGCTTCCGTAAACTTTCGTTCCAACTCGGCCTGAAACTCTTCCATCACCGGGTTTACCGTGCTTTTTGGCAGGTCTGATATTTTAATATACATCAAGCCATCTACAGAATTATTAAAAAGAGGGTCTACATTAAATGCCACGACTTTTGCATTTTGTTTGATATATTTCTTGATAAGCACAGGCAAGCGAAGATTTCCGGGTTCGAACTCATTGATTAATCTATCAAACTTATTAAGATCTGCCTTGGCCTCATCGAATACGAATTCTTTATCGGCATCATTCAGTTTAACCTTGAACTCTTTCTTTGGCCGAATATACTGGGCTACATAAGGGTCCCAATAATTACTCTTCATAAACTCAATCATCAACGATTTTGAAAAGTTAGAAAATTGATTGCTGATACTTACCCCACCAATCAAATACTTGTATTCAGGATGTCTCAAAGTGGTATGTACAATCCCTTTCCATAACAAGAACAGCGGCATAGGTTTTTGCTGGTAATCCTTGACGATATAAGCCCTACCCATTTCTATCGATTTCTGCATCATTCCAAAAAGCTCGGGTTCAAACCGAAAAAGATCTTGTAAGTAAAAACCATCTATCCCGTACTTCTCGAAAATCTCTATACCCATACCCATTCTATAGGCTCCGACAATAGTTTTCTCGGTATTGTCCCACAAAAAAAGATGGTGATAGTATTCATCGAACTTATCAAGATCTATTGAATTATTGGTGCCTTCCCCAATGGCGCGAAAAGTAACTTCTCGCTGCCTGCCAATCTCCTTTAAAATAAACGGCATATCAATTGCCCTAGCCAAAAAGACCTCATAATTTTTGCTCTGCAACAATCGACAATCCTTTTCTCTTAACTTTTCTATTTCTCCTTGAATAACTTCGGTTCGTACCGCAGAGGCTATTTTTTTGGGGGCCTTTGGAATTTTTAAGGTAGTAGGTAGTTGGTCTATAAGGCGCTCCTTTTCATATGCATTGGAAAGGATATAGGTTTTTTTGCGCAAAAGCTCAGTAAAATCTTTCAAGGTCTTTTGTTCTTTTTGAGATGCGACTGTGATGGGTTGGCCAATACGCACTTTAATAGATCTGCTTCGCTGTGAACAGACTTCCGACGGTATTTTTGCTGTACGAAAAGTGTCACTAATTTTAGCCATCCGATAAAACAACCTACTATTTTTGGCGTGAAAATAAATGGGGACCACAGGAACTTCAGCCCTGCGGATAAGTTTAAGGGCAGCCTCTTCCCAAGGGCGGTCGACAATCAATTTACCATCCTTATGGGTAGACACCTCTCCGGCCGGGAAAATCCCCAAAGGATGCCCATCCTTTAAATGGCGTATGGCACTTTTGAATCCAGCGATATTGCTTTTGACTTCTTTATGGTTCTCAAAAGGATTAACAGGTATAACATAAGGTATTATGGGCGCCATTCGATGTAATAAAAAATTGCCGATTATCTTATAATCGGGGCGTTGTTGAATCATTAATTTCAACAGCAGTATGCCATCTATTCCTCCTAAAGGGTGGTTCGATATGGTAATATAGGGCCCCTCTTTGGGCAATCGTTTAAAATCTTCCTCGGGAATCTCGAAATCTATCTCGTAATGCGCTAAAATGGCATCGGCATAATCAAGCCCATTAAGATGTTTTATGGTATTGTAATACGTATTAAGGCTAGATATTCTCGTGACCAGCATCAAAGTCCATGCTATAAAAGTGCCCAAAAATCCGTACCTCTCCAAATTAATTACTTTGGCCACCTCTTTTGCGGTCACTAAACCCATAGTTTTTTGATTAAGTAATTGCTAAGATAGAAAAAACACTATAAGTTACTTAACCACTAACTGCAAAGTTTCTTTGCCTCGCTGTTCTAACAGTACATCGTGACCATTAAAAAGCGATTCGATAGCCTCATCGGTAAAGTGACGAATGGTATAGAGCGACACCCCTTCATGATGCAGTACTTTAAACTGGCTCTTCAGCACATCTAAAAGCTCTTGCAATCGACCAAATCGATTGTCGACGCAAACTGAAAAACTTATTGCCGAGTTTTGAATGAGGTCTACCTTCATCTTATACTCATGCAACAACTTAAAAAGCTCACTTATACTATCCTCTACAATAAAAGAAAAATCCAAAGAAGATAATTTCATCAATACCTGATCTTTTTTCACAATAAAGCAAGGCACTTTTGGCTCTATATCTATTCCTTTAGCAACTATGGTTCCATTATTTTCCGGATTGATAAACGACTTTACATGCAAAGGAATTTCTTTTCTTTGAAGCGGTTGCAATGTTTTAGGATGAATGACCGATGCCCCATAGAATGCCAATTCAATAGCTTCTCGATATGATATTCTGTTCAGCAATTGCGTCTCCTTAAAATACCTGGGATCTGCATTGAGCACGCCCGGAACATCTTTCCAAATTGTAACTGAATCGGCATTGAGACAATAGGCCAAGATGGCAGCGGTATAATCAGAGCCCTCTCTGCCCAGGGTTGTCGTAAAGTTATGATCATCACTTCCTATAAACCCTTGAGTAATGTTTAGTTTTTTTGAATCTACCTCGCTTAACACATTGTGCTGCGTCTTTTCCCAATTAACCTTGGCATCTCTATAACTATTATCGGTTTTAATAAGATTACGTACATCTAACCAGGTATTTTCGATGCCGACCTCATTCAAATATGCACTTATAATAGTCGTAGAAACCAATTCGCCATAGCCCACGACCTGATCGTATACAAAATTATATTTTGGCGATTTGTTGCGCCCCAGAAACTCCTCTGCTTCATTAAACAAGGATATTACCTTTTTAAAAACAGGGTGGTTATGAGGAAACAAATCCGATAAAATAGCAGTATGGTACTTTATCACTTCCTGAAATGCTAAAGGTAGATCAGACCTATTTTCGAAATAGGTGCTGATTACGGCCTCCATGGCATTGGTTGTCTTGCCCATTGCCGACACCACCACCAGAGTATTGTCGTAACCAACTTTTTGCAAAACTTTTATCAAGTTCTTCAACCCTTGCGCATCTTTCACTGACGCTCCGCCAAATTTGAATATTCTCATAAGTAATTACGGTTTTACTAGTATGCTTTCATATACATAAACTAGCCTATTATATGTGCTTCAAATAATTTTGGATTCCCACTTCATCCAAGTGCACCACATCCCAATCACGCATAATCTTAGCTCCTTTACTCTCATAAAGTTTAATAGCGGGTTCGTTCCAGTCGATTACTTCCCAATTGATACGCTTTACACCCAAGCTGGCTCCATATTTTACGACCTCATTCAGTAGCGCGGTTCCCAGTCCAAAACCACGCATCCTATCGGTTACGATTAAATCTTCAAGATGTATTATTGCGCCTTTCCATGTAGAATATCGAGGATATACTAAGGCCATACCTACTAATTCCTCATCAGATTCGGCCACGAAACAATTGAACAGTTTTTTATCACCAAAACCATCTCTAATCAAATCATCGACGGTTACCTCGACAGCATGCGCCTCTTTCTCGAAAATGGCCAGTTCATTAATCAGCCCTAGTACCTGCCGCATATCGGTGGCCCTGGCCTCTCTAATCTTGTAATTCATAATATGTTACAAAAAAAAACGCAAAGTTATAAATTTATAAAACGAATCCTCTTCGAAAAGGTAACGGTTTCACAAAATAACCGATATTTGTGAACAAAACCACAATATTCTCATGTTGAACAAGAAAAATACGACCCTCGGAGAATTTATTATTGAAAATCAATCTTCATTTCAATACTCCTCGGGCGAACTTTCAAAACTGATAAATGCTATACGACTGGCGGCAAAAGTAGTCAATCACGAAGTGAACAAGGCAGGGCTGATTGATATTTTAGGAACTGCCGGCGACATGAATATACAAGGTGAAGATCAGCAAAAATTAGATGTGCTAGCCAATGATAAATTCATACAAACACTAAAAAACAGAGAAATTGTTTGTGGCATCGCCTCCGAAGAAGAAGATGATTTTATAAGTATCAACAGCAATGATGAACAACACCGTAACAAATATGTAGTACTAATAGACCCATTAGATGGTTCATCGAATATTGATGTAAATGTATCAGTCGGCACCATTTTTTCAATATACAGGCGCGTAACACCTATTGGTACCCCAGTGACCCTAGAAGATTTTCTACAGCCCGGCAAGAACCAGGTTGCGGCAGGTTACATCATTTATGGAACTTCGACCATGTTAGTATATAGCACAGGTGATGGTGTAAATGGCTTTACACTTAACCCCGCCATTGGCACCTTCTATCTCTCACACCCCGATATGCAATACCCCGAGACAGGAAAAATATACTCGGTCAATGAAGGCAATTATATTCATTTTCCACAAGGGGTAAAAGACTATATCAAATATTGTCAAAAAGAAGAGGGCGAACGGCCCTACACTTCGAGGTATATAGGATCTTTGGTCTCAGATTTTCATCGAAATATGATCAAGGGCGGCATTTATATGTACCCTAAAAGTAGTATTGCCTCAAACGGAAAATTACGGTTATTATATGAATGCAACCCCATGGCCTTTATAGCGGAACAAGCCAAAGGCAAGGCCAGTGATGGTCACCGTCGTATTCTTGAAATTCAACCTACCGAACTTCATGAGCGAGTACCCTTCTTTTGTGGTAGTCGAAAAATGGTCGAAAAAATAGAAGAGTTTATGAACTAAAAAAGCAAGGCCGTTTGCCTTGCTTTTTAATATGTACTCGTGAATTTTCTACTCCTTTAATAAATAAAGATAGTCTTCAAAGTCAATTCGACCGCTAAAAATCGAAACTGATTTTTCGATAACCTTGTTCGCCTTGTCTCCTGAAAACCCGAGTCCGATAGCGTATCTTTTAAGCAATGTCATTTCCTCTTTCTCAATCATATGGTCTGCAAAAATAATTCGGAACAAATCGTATAACCGCTCTAACCTTTTTTTATGATCGTGAGGCGAATCAATGGGGTATTTGTTCTCTTTCCGCATAACCACTTTGTACTCGTCATCGGTAATATCTAACTTTTTCGCAAAACGATCCAACAATCGTTTTTCTTCGACACCCATTTCACCATCAATAACCGCCAAAGAAGCTATGGCTGCAAAATGCGCTAGATTCCTGCTGTGTTCTCCACTACTATATAAATCTACAAAAGACATAAATCATAATTTTATCGGCTACAAATATAATTTTTTTAAAGCTTATAATTTAGTTTACGAATGATTATTTCCCCCTTTAGAACTTGAAGATTTGGGCATCTGAATAATTTCAGGAATAGCGCCAAATAATATTGTGTAGAAAATTTAGTTTTCTGCTTTGGCAAAAAGGCCATAGCAACTATCTTTGCACAAATTTTAACGGTTGACCTTAGTAACGTTTCAACAACTATATGCACAGTCTCCGAAAGCTCGGAAACTGCAAACTGCTATTGCTAAATCTGAAAACAAAGTATTTCTAAAAGGGCTTACAGGTTCATCGCTGTCCTTTGTGCTATCCACTGCATTCCAAAATTCAGACACCCCTTTTTTATTGATTTTTGATGATAAGGAAGAAGCCGCCTATTACCTCAACGACCTAGAACAGCTTGTTGGCGAAAAAGATGTGTTGTTCTATCCTGGCAGCTATCGCAGGCCTTATCAAATCGAAGAAACTGACAATGCCAACGTACTGCTACGCACCGAAGTTCTGAACCGCATCAATTCTAGAAAAAAACCTGCGCTGATAATCACCTATCCCGATGCTCTTTTTGAAAAAGTGACAACACGGAAAGAACTTGACAAGAATACGTTGAAAATAAAGCTCGAGGATACAATATCTCTTGATTTCTTAAATGAAATATTATTCGAATATCAATTCAAACGAGTTGATTTTGTTACCGAACCCGGAGAGTTTTCGGTTCGTGGAGGTATCGTTGATGTATTTTCTTTTTCTCACGATGAACCCTACCGTATTGAATTTTTCGGTGACGACGTAGATAGCATTCGCACCTTTGATGTGGAAACGCAATTATCGACCGATAAGGTGAATAAAATTTCTATAATCCCCAATGTCGAAAACAAGTTTCTAAATGAAACCCGAGAGAGTTTCCTAGAATATATTTCTCCGAAAACAATTGTATTCAGCAAGAATCTAAACGTCTTATACAATCGAATAGATTCTTTTTACGAAAAAGCCCAAAAGGCCTTTGCCAAACTATCTCAAGAAATAAAACATGCCCAACCGGCAGATCTGTTCATTGATTCTGAAGTCTTAAAGAAGCAATTAAATTGTTTTGCTCTTTTGCATATGGGAAGTTCGGCAAATGAGCTCAATGCACAAAGTGAGCTGTTTTTTAAAACAAGCCCCCAGCCCTCTTTTAATAAGAAATTCGATTTGTTGATCGAAAATCTAAATAATAATCACCGAAAAGGGTATACCAATTATATTTTCTGTGCCACAGATCAACAAGCGAAACGTTTTCACGACATTTTTGAAGAAGTCGAGAGCGAAGTACATTATCAGACGATAGTTCTACCATTGTATCAAGGGTTTATCGATGATGACCTTAAGCTCGTTTGCTATACGGATCATCAGATTTTTGAGCGCTACCATAAATTTCATTTAAAAAACGGCTATGCCAAAAAACAAGCGATATCGCTAAAGGAACTCAACAAACTTGAAATCGGAGATTATGTGACCCATATCGACCATGGTATCGGAAAATTCGGCGGACTTCAAAAAATTGATGTCCAGGGCAGAAAACAAGAAGCCATTAAATTAATGTACGGCGAACGCGATATTCTTTATGTGAGCATTCATTCATTACATAAAATCTCAAAATTTAATGGAAAAGATGGGGCCGTACCTAAAATTTACAAACTAGGTTCGGCAGCATGGAAAAAATTAAAGCAGAAGACCAAGTCACGAGTCAAAAAAATTGCTTTCGACCTGATTAAGGTATATGCCAAACGGCGGTTGGAAAAAGGATTTCAATATGCTCCTGACGGATATATGCAACACGAATTAGAGGCTTCCTTTATTTATGAAGACACCCCCGACCAGAGTAAGGCCACAGAAGATATTAAAAGAGATATGGAAAGTGAGCGGCCCATGGATCGGCTCATCTGTGGTGATGTAGGATTTGGGAAAACTGAAGTAGCCATTCGCGCCGCTTTTAAGGCGGTAGCAAACGGCAAACAAGTAGCTGTTTTAGTACCCACTACCATTTTGGCATTTCAGCACCACCGAACTTTTACAGAGCGCCTAAAAGAAATGCCCCTAAAAGTAGATTACCTGAGCAGGTTTCGAACCACAAAGGAAAGAAAGGAAACTTTGGAGAATTTGGCAGTAGGAAAAGTGGATATTATCATCGGAACACACCAATTGGTCAATAAAAATGTAAAATTCAAAGACCTGGGCCTATTAATCGTAGATGAGGAACAGAAATTCGGCGTCTCGGTCAAAGACAAGCTTAAAGCCATCACCGAAAATGTTGATGTACTGACCCTGACCGCTACCCCTATTCCTCGAACCCTACAGTTTAGTTTAATGGCCGCCAGAGATTTATCGGTAATCAACACCCCTCCACCCAACCGATACCCGATTGAAAGTCAGGTCATAAGATTCAATGAAGAAACCATTAGAGATGCCATTAGTTATGAAATACAACGTGGCGGACAAGTGTTTTTTATTCATAATCGTATTGAAAATATCAAAGAAGTCGCAGGAATGATCCAACGCCTAGTACCCGATGCCAAAATTGGCATTGGTCACGGCCAAATGGAAGGCAAAAAACTGGAAACCTTGATGCTCAGTTATATGAACGGTGAATTCGATGTATTGGTCTCGACCACCATTGTTGAAAACGGGCTCGATGTGAGCAATGCGAACACCATTTTCATCAATAATGCCAACAATTTCGGACTAAGCGACCTACACCAAATGCGTGGCCGCGTAGGAAGAAGCAATAGAAAAGCCTTCTGTTATTTCATCACCCCAACCTATGATATGATGACCGATGATGCCCGAAAGCGAATACAGGCATTGGAACAATTTACAGCACTCGGCAGTGGTTTCAATATCGCCATGAAAGACCTTGAAATTCGTGGTGCTGGTGATTTATTAGGTGGTGAACAAAGCGGGTTTATCAATGAAATTGGGTTTGAGGCCTACCAAAAGATATTGGCCGAGGCTATCGATGAATTAAAGGAAAACGAGTTTAAAGAACTCTATGAGGAAATCGAAGGCCACCAAGAGAAGGTCTTTGTCAAGGATACTCAAATCGATTCTGATTTTGAATTGCTGTTTCCTGATGATTATATCAATAGTACTACAGAGCGACTAAATTTATACACTGCACTGAATGAAGTGAAAAATGAAGCAGGCCTGCAAAAATTTGAAATGGATCTAAAAGATCGCTTTGGCGAGCTTCCTTCTCAAGTCGAAGATTTACTAAATTCGGTTCGGGTCAAATGGGTCGCCAATGACATTGGTCTAGAAAAGATACTCATGAAAAATAATAAGTTCATAGGTTACTTTATTGCCGATCAACAGTCAGGTTTCTATCAGAGTAGCCACTTTGCCGAAGTACTCCAAATCGCACAAGCCAATGCCCAACACTGTAAAATAAAAGAAAAACAGACCCGTAACGGACTTCGATTGCTGCTGGTGTTCGAAAAGATAACCTCTGTAGAGAAGGCATTACAAGCACTGGCCCCTTTTGAGATAAAGAACAAACAAGCTATTACAACCTAAAAATATGGGCCATATAGAATTTTATCTTGCTCGAAAATGGCTATTGTCAAGGTAATTGATTCGGCTATTCTAATACGCTGAGTTCAAGTTAAGATTCAATTCACAGAATGCAAATAATTTATATTTCTTTTGAATTTGATGAATTTTTCTACCCATAATCCCCTTCTCATAAACTTTTAATTTTCTGTATCTTCACAAACAATGAATCGTAATCGTAAGCACATAAAAATCTTTTATATACTTATCCTACACTGGTGTAGACATTACTTTTCTTCAATATTTCAACAATACCCATTAAATTCCTGACGATTCTAAAGTACTAAAAAATTGACCAAAAAACAGCTCATCATTCCGTTCGACACAATGCAGAAGGTACTCTATACCCTCTTTCGCAACTATTCCTTTACCGAAGAAAAGGCGAGACTGCTCGCCAAAGTATATTCTGAATCGACCTTGGACGGTATTAATTCACACGGTATTAATCGGGTTCCCTTGTTTATCGATTATGTAGAAAAAGGTCTGGTCAAAATAGATGCCGAAGCTGAAAAGGCAGAATCTTTCGGCAGCATAGAGCGCTGGGATGGCAACTTTGGCCCGGGTATTATCAACGCCACGAAATGTATGGATCGATCCGTAACCCTGGCGAAGCAACATGGAATGGGCCTTGTAGCCCTGCGTAACACCAACCATTGGATGAGAGGCGGCACTTATGGCTGGCAGGCTGCGAACAGAGGTTGCATTTCAATTCTTTTTACCAATACACAACCCAATATGCCCCCCTGGGGCGGTAAAGACAGCCGCTTAGGAAACAATCCGTTTATTATCTCTATTCCCAGAACTGATGGTCATGTGGTTTTAGACATGGCCATATCACAATTTGCGTTCGGTAAAATCAATGACTATCGATTGAAAGGTGAAAAGCTACCCTACCCTGGTGGCTGGGACGACAATGACCAGCTCTCTAAGGATCCCGAAAAAATACTTCGAAAAGAACGTGGCCTACCTATAGGGTATTGGAAAGGATCGGCACTATCTATGATTCTAGATATGCTGGCGACACTTTTATCTGCCGGTGACTCTACCTACAAAATGAGCTTAAAGGAATATGAAACCGGTGTTTCGCAAGTATTTCTCTGTATGTTTCCAGAACTGTTCTCCGATACGCAAGTACAGGAAAGGCTACTAAATGAAATCATAGATTATACACATGATGTAGAACCCATGCATGCCGGAGGGCAAACCTATTACCCCGGGGAGCGCACTCTGAGGACCAGAACTAAAAATTTAGAAAAAGGAATTCCTGTAAGCAATGAGATATGGGAGAAAGTCTTGGACTTATCGTCCTAGAAGAAAATATTGGTCTAGGCTATAAACAAAGTCGTTATTGAATACTAAATAAAGGTATCTTATAAAAAATATAATTATGAAAGCGCATCTTCTATTTTCGATTTTTCTATTTCTGTTGGTTTTGCCATCGCAGGCACAAAATTCCGATTCATTGTATCTACGTCAACATTATGACTTGACCGAATATCGAATATCTATGCGAGATGGGGTCGAGCTTTTTACGGTAATCTACACGCCAAAAGACAAATCTCGAGACTATCCCATTCTACTGAACCGTACTTGCTATAATGCTTCGAACAATTCAAACTATAAATACAGCGGTTATCCTTCAAAGTATTTGGTAGAAGACGGCTATATTTTGGCTTTTCAAGATGTAAGGGGCAGATTCATGTCAGACGGCGTTTTCGATAATATGACCCCCAATATCCCTGGCAATGACCCCACTAACAAAACAGATATTGACGAGAGTTCAGATACCTACGACACCATCGAATGGATGCTTAAAAATATTAACAGAAACAATGGTAGGGTTGGTATGTATGGCATTTCATATCCAGGGTTTTACACTGCGGCCGCCTTGGCAGATGCACACCCAGCCTTAAAGGCGTCTTCTCCTCAGGCCCCAATTTCAGACTTTTTCTTTGATGACTTTCATCACCAAGGTGCTTACCTACAAAGCTATACGGCCGCTTTTCCCGTATTTGGCTATCAAAAAGAAGGCCGTACAAAAAAATCATGGTATAGAGACAAGATTATGCGTTTTTATGAAAACCCCGCTTCTGATGCCTATGATTTTTTTCTTCGGATGGGGCCATTGAAGAATACCACAAAAAACTTTCATCATGACAATTTTTTCTGGAAACAGATTATCGACCACCCCAATTACGACAAGTTTTGGCAAGAAAGAAGCATTCTACCCCATTTAAAGAACATAGACCATGCTGTAATGACCGTGGGCGGCTGGTTTGACGCAGAAGACCTCTATGGGCCATTATCGATTTATAAAACTATTGAAGCAACAAGTCCAAAAGCAAAAAATACTATTGTCATGGGGCCATGGGATCATGGCGGATGGGCCAGTGAAAAAGGAAAAACAACCCACAATCACATTTATTTCGGAGATAGCATATCTACCTTCTTTCAGCGCGATATCGAACAAAAATTCTTTGCCCATCACCTAAAAAACGAAGGCCCCGATAACGTACCTGAAGCGTATATGTTCGACACCGGGCTAAAAACATGGCAAAGCTTCGATACATGGCCACCTCGAGACATTGAACCCCTTTCACTTTATTTTGGCAAAGACGGTAGCCTAAGCTTTGACAAGCCTACTGACGAAAATATTTCTTTTGATTATGTCAGCGACCCCGCCAAACCCGTGCCCTATACCTCTCAGACCGAAGGCCTCACTTTTACTCCGAGAAAATTCATGTCTGATGATCAGCGTCAAGCCTCAAGAAGACCCGATGTACTCACTTTTGAATCAGAAGAACTTAGCGAGGATAAAACTATAGCAGGTGAAATAATGGCTAAACTAAAGGTATCGATGACAGGCACTGATGCCGATTTTATTGTAAAATTGATTGATGTATACCCACAAAATCATCCGAATTATGATCATAACCCCAAAAACATAATCATGGGTGGTTATCAACAATTGGTGCGTTCTGAAGTCTTTAGGGGCAGGTTCAGAAATAGTTTCGAAAACCCCGAACCCTTTGTTTCGGGTAATACGAGTGATGTTAATTTTCAACTTCAAGATGTACTTCATACATTTAAAAAAGGACATCGTATTATGATTCAGATACACAGCACCTGGTTTCCGTACATAGATCGTAATCCTCAAAAATATGTAGACAACATTTATAAGGCGAATGCCGAAGATTTTATAAAATCCACGATAAGCATACACGCAAGCTCCACCATTGAAATGGGCGGCTCTATAGAATGTTGTATTCCCAGACTCATTCAAATCAAATCTGAAGAAAAAATTAAAAATTAAAAATTCTACCACTTCGTAATTTTCAAAATGCTATTGAAAACTAAAAAAAATGAGAAACAGCCTTTTTCTATTTGCGGTAATAGTTGTGTTTTCATTGAATGCCCAACACTCTATTTCAGGCACTTTCACCCCAACACAGGAGTATAGCTGGTTAATTGCCTATCACCTAAGGCCTGGGTCTCAGGTTTACATTGCCGATACGGCTATCAAAGAAGGAAAGTTCGTCCTCAGCATACCCAATACATCGCCCACGGGCTCCTATCGAATCGTCTATGCCGTTCCGCAAGAAGAATTTTACTTTGATATTATCTACAATGGAAAAGAAGATATCGAATTAAGTTTCGATTCGGAAAAAGGAGTTTCGTTCATCACCTCCGAAGAGAATAAATTATTTCGTTCATATTTCGAAAAAATCAACGCATCGGAGCGGGAAATTATTACTTTTTATGCCGAAGAAAAAAACGATATAAAGGCGTTTGAAACTATTTTAGATAAGTCTCGGCAAACCCAAGAAGCATATGAGCTAAAATCTGAAGGTTTATTAGCGCATCATTTTATAAGAGCGAACAAGCCCTATATTCCGAAGAAAAATGAATCGATTCAGGACTATGTCAAGCATAAAAAACAAAACTATTTCAAGGTTTTAGACTTTAAAAATCCCGTTTTACAGGCCTCTGGTTTTCTAAGCGATAAGTTGACTAACTATGTTTATACGGCATTACCCTTTGCTCAATTGACCCCTTCAGAAACAGAAATAATCATGCAGGCGAATATTGAAGCGGTAAGCATGCAATTGAACGCGATTGAACAGACCTATAAACTTCACCTCTTTTATTCGCTTTGGACTCAACTAGTGGCAAGTGATTTCAACAACACCTCGGACTTTATTTATAATTCCTATATAAAGCAGTTAATCAAAACGGCCAAGGATCAAGAAATTATAACGGCCATCGAAACCCATAATCGACTTCGATTGGGTGCGATTGCCCCAGAAATCATATGGAATGATGGTCTTTCACTTAAGAGATTGAGCACATTGAAAGCTGCCCAAAATTACGTTCTCATCTTTTGGAGCAGTACCTGCTCACACTGTCTTAAAGAACTTCCTCACTTGCACATAAAACTCAAGGAAAGTCCCTTTGTGAAAGCACTCGCTATCGGCTTGGAAGATGATGAGGTGAATTGGAAAAAAGAATCGGCCAAATTTGATACTTTCGAACATGCCATCGCCCTTGGTAGATGGGAAAGTGACTATGCCAAATTATACGATATTCATCAAACGCCTACGTATTTTATTCTAGATAAGGATAAACGCATTATTGCCAAATTTAAGCATGATAAGAATGTTATCGATTTTTTCGAGAAAAGATAGGTTCGACTCTCCCTAAATTTAGCAAAGCACTCTTTATAAGCAGAACTCGACATTCGTCCTCTGAAATAAACAAATGCTCTCTTCCTCTAGTGCTGACACTAGAAAAACTTAAATTATAGGGTCTTTAAATCTTTGATGGTTCTAAAAGCAATATCAACCTGTTCGTCATTGACCAAGATAGTAAACTCATTGGTGGTTGAGATTACCTCGTACAATACGATACCCTCCCAAGCTAATCGCTGGAAAATAAAATAATAAATTCCCGGAACAGATACATTTTCAGCTGGAAGTTTCACCGTAATCGACGAAAGATTACCCGCCTTTTGGGTACATCGCTCATTTTTGAAAAGCTCCTCTACAGTTGAGTCCAAGCTATTGCTGACAACAATATTCAATTCATTCACACCTCTTGAAGAAGTATAAAAAACATCCTTGTTTTTATTTACTTCCTTCAAAAGTTGGCCTTGATTTTCTAATATAGATTCAGAGACCAAAAAAGTGAAATCGGTTAAGGATGAACGCACTGTTATCTCGCCGATGTTTTTTAATACCTTGATAATTTTGTGAGTCGCACGAAACTCCAAATCGTCAGACAATCGCTTTAAGGCCATAACTATCGCACCATTACGAATGTCTTTCCCCAATTCACCTTCAATTTCGGGCCTGACAATTCGCGATAAAGAAGTAAGGTTAATAATACCCTGAGCCAAAGCACTCTGAAGAAAAGGTTTTTTTTTAATGTACTGTTCTACAACAGATGAGATGGTTTTCATTTTTATCAGTTCATTTCGGCCAGTGACTGGGCGCCAAAAATAACAATTTGTTACAAATAAAACAAATGTTTAAAAATGATAAAAAGCACTCTTCAGGTGTTCTACCTTAAAAATTTTAGTGTTCTTGAGAATCGTAATAATATCAAAACGTACCTCAACATCTAAATTATGATTGATTACATAATTATCAGCCCCCATGACCAAGAGGTTTATTTTCTTTTTGGTAATCGTATCGGCAATATTGATAATCAAGTCATTACTTCTTGCACGTACTTCGACTATGGCCAAAATATTTTCTTTCTGGGCGATGATGTCAATTTCAGATTTTAAATATCTGTAATTTCGATACTTGATTGTGTATCCATTTTTAATTAAAAAATCAACTGCTATTTGTTCCCCTTCTTTTCCAAATTCGTTGTGTTTTCCCATAGATTTTTTAGTTTTTATTTTAAAATCATGTAGTTCATCGAAAAAATAAGCACTTCAACGTCTTAATCAAACATAACATTGTAAATTCATTCACCACTCAACGAAAATACTTGGATTAATATACTATCCAAAATCTTTGAGCGTTAAGAATTCGCCCCTACCACATGAACTGTTCTTAAAGCTTAGAAAAACTATGGAATACTTCGTTAATTGTAACACCTCTACATTAGCGCCGTACACAACTCCCTTGGATAAAAACAAGGCGGCGCATCTGTACAGAAGACTGGGGTTTGGCGCCTCGGTACAGACTATTAATCAGGCTGTTGGCCAGACAGCAGGAGCACTGATTGACACCCTTATTAATCAAGCCCTAAATTTGGCTCCTTTACTGGCACCCACATGGTCTGATTGGAACAATAGTAATTACCCTGCAGATGATGACGCGGCCAATCAAGTGCGAAATACTCAACGTGATGAGTGGAAATTAGCCTACGGCAACGCCATGTTAGACAATGCCCTTAGAGAACGGCTAAGCTTTTTCTGGAGCAATCATTTTGTTACTGAAATCGATGTCTACGATTGTAATTCTTTCCTTTATTATTATATCAACTGTTTGCAGCGCAATGCAATTGGCAACTTCAAGACCTTTACAAGTGAGATTGGGTTAACCAGTGCTATGTTGTATTACTTAGATGGTGTTTATAATAACGGTAACAATCCGAATGAGAATTTTGGTCGAGAACTTTACGAACTTTTTACCTTGGGCGAAGGCAATGCATATACCGAACAAGATATCATAGAAACGGCCAAGGCGCTTTCAGGCTATGTAGAAAGAGGCGAACTAGGTTGCGAACAGGTCACTTTTGACGCCACCAAACACAATACCGAAAACAAGACCATTTTTGGCCAGACCGGAAATTGGGGCTATGACGATGTCATCAATATCTTATTTCAAGAGCGGTCCAATGAAATTGCTGAATTTATATGCAGAAAACTCTATGAATTTTTTGTACACCCCGATTCTAAAGATGCCACAGGAAATGCCCAGGCGATAATAGACGGAATGGCAACTACATTTGTCACAGGCAACTTTGAACTTGCCCCGGTCTTATCTCAGCTTTTTAAAAGTCAACACTTTTTTGATGAGGACTCTATCGGTGTAATTATCAAAAGTCCTTTTGATATGTACTTCAACTTTATAAAGGAAACCGACTTTGCTTACGATAATACCACCATTGGTAGCGCAACTAGCTACAGTGGCCTTCTAGGTCAAAAATTGTTCGATCCTTTTGACGTAGCCGGTTGGCAACGAGATAGATCTTGGATCAATACCAATTTTTTAATTGGGCGCTGGTTAACGATGGAAACAATGATTGACAGCTCCTATCAAGATAATGCTGAACAATATAGAGAATTCGCCATGGCGATTACCGGAAATGACGGTTTAACTAGTAATAATCCTGATCTAATAGCAAGGCCTATTATTGATTTTATACTCCCCAAAGGCCTACTTACAGAGCCTGATTACGAACAGGCTTTTGCAGCTTTCAGGAGTGATATTGACGAAACCTACTATGAAGGAGGAAATCAAGAGACATGGACATTGGCCATGTGGCCCCAAGCTCCTTTTCAAGTCTATTTATTAGTACGGCATCTTTCTAGACAACCTGAATTTCAACTCAAATAAAACCCTACGACTATGTGCAATATACCCAATAAAGGCAAAGACCACGATGGTCACGATATGGAACATAAGGCGTGGAGCAGGCGTTCATTTCTTCAAGCGCTAGGCATTGCAGGTTCGGGCTCCATGATGTTGGGGTCCAATATGCTGACCGCTTCGGCCCCGTCTCCCTTGACTGCCGCAATAGCTGCAGCCGAGACTGATAACATCTTAATTCTCATTAGACTTTCGGGCGGCAATGATGGTTTAAGTACCGTAATTCCATTGGAACAATACGACGCCTATGCCAACGCACGACCTAATATTTATATTCCTGAAAGTAAGGTCCTAAAACTCACCGACGAGTTTGGGGTACCTTCATATATGACCTCTTTAGAATCTATGTGGGAAGAAGGCCAGTTCAAAGCCGTTCACGGTGTTGGTTATGAAGGTCAAAGCCTTTCACATTTTACGGGTTCTGATATTTTTGCCAATACTGATCTGACAACAACTGGTCTATCTGGATTGGATACCGGATGGATGGGCAGACATTTTGAATACCTATATCCTGATTATTTATCTGATTTTCCGGGTAGTAGACCCGAGGGGCCCGCTGCAATCCAAATCGGCAACTATGGTAATTTGGTTTTTGAAGGCGAAGAGACAAATTACGCCTTTGTCACCAACAATGTAGACCAACTAGAACAAATTGCTGAAACAGGATTACAATATTCGATTGATGATGCACTTTTTGACGACTGTATGTACGGCGATCAAATTAAATTCCTCAGAGGGGTCTCTAATGTCACCAATGAATATGCAGGCAAAATACATGAAGCTTACGAACGCGGACAAAACCAAGTCGAATATCAAGACAATTATTTTGCGAGACAACTAGCTCTTTTGGCCAGATTGATTAAAGGAAACTTGGGCACCAAGGTGTATATGATCTCAATGGGAGGTTTTGACACACATGGCAATCAGCCTTTGGCCCATGAGCGTTTAATGACCAATTTGTCGGTTGCTATTAACAATTTTTATGATGATGTTGCCTTCACACAACAAGATGATAAAATCCTGAGCATGACCTTTTCCGAATTCGGTCGCCGAATTTTTGAAAATGGATCTAACGGTACCGATCACGGTAAGGCAGCACCTACCCTGTTTTTTGGTTCAGGATTAAACGGCAGCGCCTTTGTAGGCGAACACCCTACTTTAGATAGCCCCGACGGGCGAGGAAATCTTGAGTACACCATGGATTTTAGAGACCTCTACGCCACCGTATTGGCAGAATGGCTGTGTGTCGATATTCCTTTGGTAGAACAGCATTTATTAAATCACCCGTACGCCCCTGTAAACCTCGGCTTTAATTGTAGCGGTGTCGATTTTCCGGATATCGTATATAGCGATGACGACCCTACTTTACCAACGCAACCCGATCCTACCGAACCCACTCCAGAATTATTGGATGCCATTGTACACAAACCATTTTATCCTACCGACCAAAGTCCGCATATATATTTAGAAATGCCTTTTAGCGCCCATGTAGACATTCAATTATTTAATATTCTTGGCCAAAATGTCGGCACCATTTATAATGAGATTATGATGGAAGGTTCAATGGAAATTAATATTCGCGAACGAATGCCAGAACATTTGTCGACCGGAAAATATATTTATAGAATACAGGTACAAGACCAAAAAATGAGTAAATCGGTTATGGTCGCCTAAGAAGTTCCCCACTGTGTAACTTAGCCTTCAGTAGTATCTCTTGGATACACTGGGGGCTTTGCTTTTTTAGCAAATTATAGGCCTCCTATAGTTCGACCCCAAAAAAATCAGTATTTTTGATGCCATAATTCACAAAATATGGCCCAAAACAAGGCTCCAGAAAGCCCTGCCTCACTGATAGACAGATATACCATTACCGCTGCATTACCATATACCAATGGCCCTATTCATATAGGACACTTGGCAGGAGTTTATATTCCGGCAGATATATATGCACGCTATTTACGATTAATAGGAAATGATGTCCTCTTTGTATGCGGCAGTGATGAACATGGGGTAGCCATTTCAATGAAGGCCAAAAAAGAAGGCATCACGCCAAAAGAAGTCATAGATAAGTACCACGGTATCATAAAAAAATCTTTCGCTGATTTCGGAATATCTTTTGACAACTATTCGAGAACCTCGGCAGCCATACATCACGAAACGGCATCTGAGTTTTTTAAAAAATTATACGAGCAGGGTGACTTTATCGAGGAGGTTACCGCCCAACTGTATGATGAGGAGGCACAGCAATTTTTAGCCGACCGCTTTGTTATCGGCACCTGCCCAATATGTGGCCATGAAGAAGCCTATGGTGATCAATGTGAAAACTGCGGTTCTTCATTGAATGCAACAGATTTAATAAAGCCGAAATCTACTGTTTCAGGCGCAACCCCGACTTTAAAAGAAACCAAACATTGGTTTTTACCCTTAAATAGATATGAAGGCTTCTTAAAAAAATGGATTTTAGAAGATCATAAATCCGATTGGAAATCCAACGTTTACGGCCAATGCAAATCATGGATTGATGGCGGGTTGCATGCTCGTGCGGTTACCCGTGATCTCGATTGGGGCATTCCCGTTCCCGTAAAAGGCGGCGAAGGCAAGGTGCTTTATGTCTGGTTCGATGCCCCTATAGGCTATATTTCATCTACCAAAGAATGGGCAAAACGCGAAGGAAAAGATTGGGAACCCTATTGGAAGGACAAGAATACAAAATTGGTCCATTTTATCGGAAAGGATAATATCGTGTTCCATTGCATCATCTTTCCGTCTATATTAAAAGCTCATGGTGATTACATTCTACCCGAGAATGTACCGGCCAACGAGTTTTTGAACCTCGAAGGAAACAAGCTATCCACCTCAAAGAACTGGGCCGTTTGGTTGCATGAGTATTTAGAAGAGTTTCCAAATATGCAAGACGTTTTACGCTATACCCTAACGGCAAATGCTCCTGAGACCAAGGACAACGATTTTACATGGAAAGATTTTCAGGCACGCAACAATAATGAACTCGTCGCGATATTCGGCAACTTTATCAACCGTGTTG
>JASFYU010000057.1:0-17293 GCA_045046905.1 Flavobacteriaceae bacterium
TCGGATAATTACGGAAAAAATTCGCAATGGGTGGTAACCGACGAATCTGGTAAGAAGATTCTGGGTCTTCCCCCGACGCCAGAGGATGTTGATTTCGACGGTGCCGGAGTAGGTACCTGCCTAATTTGGCACCTTAGTTATGCCAATGGCCTCAAAGGTCTTGTCAAGGACGGGTATATCGCAGACCTCGAAGGTTGCTATAATCTGTCATCGAACTATATAAAGGTGGTACGGACAGCGAAAAGTACCAGCGGTAAAATAGCTGCTTTACTTTATCCCTTACCGGCGATATCTATATTAAATATCGCTTTAGAAGGTGTGGATAGTAGTACCCTTAAATTCGCTCTTTTTGACTTGGGAGGGAATAATATTACGACTAGAATTGATAGGCTAAGTAGTGAACAGTTGTCTTTTAATGTAGAATCATTGCCAAGTGGAATGTATCTTCTTAGACTCAGTACCGGAAAGGGAACTGTTCTTACCAAGAAAGTGATTATACAATAGAAAATTATATAAGATAAGTAGGTTGGTTTGTTGAGCAAAGGCCTCGTTTATGACGGGGCTCTTTGTTTGATAAAATTATTTCGACTGTGAAATATATGGACTTCTATTTAGTTTTTTTAGCTGTTCGCTGAAATAAACTCAGGTTAGGAGTATAACTATTGAATTCGCTTCGATGTTCTTAGAGAAGCTCTTGTCTTTATCGAGTTTTAAAATATCTGAGAAAGTAGTTTTTCGAACTACCTAAAATAAGTATTAAATAGTTGTCGATGGCTTAGCAGTCTGTTGCCTTGTACCTGACAAGCCAGTGGTCTAATATTCTTAAGCGGACTTCATGTATTTCTGTATGCTCTTATTCCCAAGAATCGATATGTTGGTTCATATCATTGAATTTATATTTACCCACCAATACCCTTCTATACATAAAGCTTAATAAGGTAAGCCCTAATAGAAAAACATATAGTACGAGAATAAATATTCCTAGAGGTATAAAAGTCTCAGGCATTATATGGTCTTCATACTCACTATATGAGGTTAAAACAAGAATGGTATCGACAAATTTGAAAATATAGATAAGAAAAATGACGTATAAGACATATTCCAAGTTACGCATTTGAGGGTCGGTAGTTTCATCCTCTTTTATCTTAAACGACAGCACATACAGGAATATAAAATGAACAGAGGTCAAGAAGGGGAAAATATAATTATCGAACTTAAAAAAATAAAATTTATTCGTGTAAAGGCCATAGAAGCTAAAAACTATGAGCGAAGCTAATACTCCTATAGATAAATATAGACCACGTTTCCATGGAAACAGCCGTAAAATGTACTTCATAATAAGTAGGTTTCAAGAATTCGGGGGAACTCTAATTGAGAACTAAGAACGACCCTATAAAAGGTTTATTTTAAAAAAATCGATGAAACGCAACTAATGTTGAGTATGTAAGAAAAGTTGTTGTGAAGACATGTAAATACCCTATGTTTCTTCTTGTTTTCAAAACCATTAGGTCGAAAAAAGACCTTAGAACACCTTAGAATTACATCAGTTAAGATAACCATTGCTTTTTTATTGAAAAGCGAGTAAAAAACAGCAATAAAGTACCAACTACGATAATCATAATAGGCATAACCATGGCATTTGAACCGAGAACTTCAAAAGTATTGCTCATAAAAAACATATAGGTCATCTGTGCTAGAATACCTATTAAGGATACGAACAACAGTGGGCGCGCCCATTTTTTTCTAAGGAGTAAGGCAAGGCAGCCCAAGGCCCCGGCCCAAACCGCAATGGCAAAAGCACCAGTTACCCAGGCAGGTTGTAATTCATAGAGCAGCCGTTCGGCCTCTGTCATTTCTTCAAGATTTTCAATTGACATAAATGCCTGACCCAAATAAGCGACTACTCCCATCAAGTTCCATAGAAATGCAAAAATACTTAAAATCCAAAACCACAACAGTGGTGTTACAGTTTGATTTCTGTTCATTTTTTCGAAGTTTAGTTGTTCTATTCCAGTAAGTTACAAAAAAATTGTGACTTGGTATGATATTGCTTTATGTTTGAGGGGTGAACACCTGAACCCTATTTTTTTGTTGGTCTGATCTCGTGAATAATAGTACTTTTGAAATGATAATTTTCCACATGAAAGAACAGCGCCATTGTTATTTGATTCGAGTCCAATTTTTAGGTTTCCGCTATAGCGGATGGCAAAAACAACCCGGTCAAAAAACGGTTGAGAGCATGCTTATCAAAACCTTGAAATTTATTCTACCCGCTAGAAAATTCAAGATTCTTGGTGCAGGGCGCACCGATGCCAAAGTTTCTGCCTTAGACGCCGCATTTGAGCTTTTTTTAGAGGGTTCTCCACTTGAAGACCATGATGATTTTATACAAGTATTCAATATGAATTTACCGCCAGATATTCGAGTAGTAGGTATCTCATTAGTGGGAGAGGATTTTAACATAATCAAAAACGGCACGTGCAAAGAATATGTGTATCTTTTTTCCTTTGGCCAAAAAAACCATCCGTTCTGTGCTCCTTTTTTGGCCAATATTGTAGAGGATTTAGATATAGAACTCATGATTAAATCGGCAAAACTATTCGAGGGCACCCATGATTTCTCTACCTATACGGCTAGACTCCAGAAAAACACTAAGGTAATAAGAACTATTACCTCATGTGATATTCAAATCAATACCATGCTGGAAGCAAATTTTTTTCCAAAGAAAACGTATGCTTTAGTTGTACAGGGCGAAGGTTTTATGCGCTATCAAATTCGAATGATGATGGGGGCATTGATTCAATTGGGTAAGTTTGAACTTAGCATTGAAGACCTTACACTATCTTTAAAGACCAAGAATAATCTGCAACTCAATTATGTTGCTCCGGGTTCTGGCCTGTTTCTAAATAAGTTAGAGTTTAATATATTGTAAATAATTGACACTTAATTTTTTAACTAAAAGAACCCGGCTGTGAAGTCATAGGAGAAATCGTTTTTAGCAATCCTATTCCAACAATCTATCGATATTTTTTTAAGAGTTGTGTTTTGTGTATTTTGTAATCTACATAGATGCTAGAGTTTAAATGATTCTTTGCGTACCACGGTATATTTTGTACATTGTTGTAAATAAGAGCAGATGCCGAATTGGGGTTATATAGCATTCATTGTCATAGGATTATATATTATAATCAGCATTCTACTTTATTTCTTGCAAGATTTTTTAATGTTCAAACCAGAAAAACTGCCAAAAGACTTTCAGTTTTATTACGAAAATCAAGAAATAGAGGAATACAATATTGAAACTAGAGACGGTGCGATTATCAATGGCTTACGGTTTAGGACAGAAAACCCAAAAGGCATTGTTTTCTACTTGAAAGGCAATTCTAAGAGTATTAAAGGGTGGGGAAAATTTGCTGTTGACTTCACACGACATGGGTATGACGTACTGATGGTAGATTATCGGGGCTTTGGAAAAAGTACAGGAAGACGTACACAGAAAGCTATAAAAAGAGATTTGCAAATGGTCTATAATAAAATCAAGGAAAATGCCCCAGAGAAGTATATCATACTTTATGGCAGGTCTTTAGGTTCTGGTTTTGCCGCCAAATTGGCATCTATGAACAACCCAAGAATGTTGATTTTAGATGCACCCTACTATAGTTTAAGCAAGATTGCCAAGAGATATATTCCTTTTATGCCTCTTTCAATTTTAATTAAATTTCCAATGCCGACCTATAAATGGCTGAGATATGTAAACTGCCCTATACATATTATTCATGGTACCGATGACAAGTTGATACCGTATAGGACTAGCGTGAAGCTGTCTAAGATTAAGCCGAAAACCACCACCTTGCATACCGTTATCGGAGGTGGTCACAAAAACCTGAATACCTTTGAATCGTATCATAAAATGTTGAGTGATATTATTACAATAAAACCTAAGAAAATTAATCTGAAAGGCTCTAGTATTGCGGTAAAACACAGCTCAAAAAAGAACAATGCGTAGGCTTATAAAAATTGCTAAAGTCTTACTATTCATCTATGTATTACTAACGATTATGCTCTACTTTTTTCAGGAAAAATTAATTTTTCTACCCACAAAACTACCTCAGGATTTTAAGTATTCATTTTCTCAGACCTTTGAAGAATTCAATTTAACAACAAAAGATTCAGCCGTTCTAAATGCAATTCATTTTAAACAAGATAATCCAAAGGGGGTAATCTTATATTTTCATGGCAATGCCGGAAATTTATCACGTTGGGGAGCTATTACCTCCTTTTTTGTAGAGAAAAAGTATGATGTTATCGTGATGGATTATAGGACCTATGGCAAAAGCACGGGTACATTAAGCGAAGAGGCCTTGTATTCCGATGCGCAGCTTTTTTATGACTATACGCTGAAACAGTATGGTGAGCATGAAATTGTGCTTTATGGTCGTTCTTTAGGTACGGGTATTGCAACAAAATTGGCCGGTACCAATCACCCGAATAAGCTTATTTTAGAAACGCCGTATTATAGTCTATTAGATGTTGCCAAAGACCGATTCCCGTTTTTGCCAGTAAAATACTTGTTGAAATACAAGTTGTTATCACATGATTATATGCAAAGCGTGGACTGCCCCGTCACCATTTTTCATGGCACAAATGATGCTGTAGTTCCGTATGCATCGGGTAGGCGTTTGTTTGATTCCATTCCGGTCGAAAATAAGAAATTTTATACCATCGAAGAAGGTGAACACAACAATTTGAACCAGTTTAAAACCTATATAAGAGGTATAGTAGAGGTTCTTGAATAGTCTTATTCAAATAATTCTGAAGATAAGTACCGATCGCCTCGGTCGCATATAATTGATACGATAATACCGCTTTCAAGGGTGCTTGCAAGACGTAGTGCTGCAGAAACGGCACCACCACTACTCATTCCTGAAAAAACACCTTCCTCCTTGGCCAAACGCTTGGTCATTGTTGCGGCCTCATCTTGGCTAACCTCAATAATTGTATCAATTCTCTTGGCATCAAATATTTTCGGCAAATACTCTTGTGGCCATTTTCGAATTCCAGGAATTTTAGAATTGTCGGTCGGTTGCACTCCCACGATTTGAATAGTTTGTCTTTTCTCTTTTAAAAAAGCAGAAGTTCCCATAATGGTGCCGGTAGTGCCCATGGCAGAAACAAAATGGGTTATTTTTCCTTGGGTATCTTGCCAGATTTCTGGTCCTGTTGTATTGTAATGCGCTTTCCAATTATCGTCATTCCCAAATTGATTCATCATAATAAACCCTTCTTCTTTCACCTTTTTTTCTGCATAATCACGAGCGCCCTCAATACCGACATCGGCAGGGGTAAGGGTTACTTTTGCACCATAGGCCCGCATGGTCTGCACCCGTTCTATTGTAGAGTTCTCTGGCATAATCAGCTCAATGTTTAGGCCATAAATGCCTGCTATCATAGCTAGGGCGATACCAGTATTACCACTGGTTGCCTCTATAAGTTTCGAACTGCTATCAAAATCACCACGCTCCAAACCGCTTTTTATCATGTTGTAGGCTGCTCGATCTTTGACGCTGCCCCCAGGATTATGCCCTTCCAATTTAAAGAATAATTTCACATTGGGGTTGGGGTTCAATGCCCGTGATTCGACCAAGGGAGTGTTCCCTATTAAATCTAGAATTGTATTAGACATTCGGTAAGGTTTTAATTTTAATCTCAGGTGCGTGAAAAACCTTTGTGTTTTCAGGAACCGAAGCGGTTAACCATGCATTGCCACCAATGATGCTATTGGCACCAATGACCGTATCGCCACCTAAAATGGTAGCGTTGGCATAAATGGTTACATTATTTTCGATGGTGGGGTGGCGTTTGGTCTTTTTGAGGTTTTTTGCCACATACAGACCGCCAAGGGTGACGCCCTGATATATCTTAACATTATCCTTTATAATAGCAGTTTCCCCTATGACTATTCCCGTACCATGGTCTATATGAAAAGAGTTGCCTATTTGTGCTCCAGGATTGATATCTACTCCCGTCTGTCTATGGGCATACTCGGTCATTAATCTCGGAACCAGGGGAAACCCATCTGCATACAGTTCGTGGGCCAAACGATAAATAGCAATGGCGTAGAACCCAGGATAAGCCATGTATATCTCCTCGAGAGATAAAGATGCGGGATCACATTCTGACGTTGCCCTCGCATCTAGATTTAGGCGTTCTAAAATCCGAGGGAGTTTTACGACATAATTGTCCCAGATATTTTTACAAGGTTTGTTCGTTTTCCAGCAAGCAAGGCTTACCAAAACGTCGAATTCTGCCTCTAGATATTTTAGATTCTCAGCTACGGGAGTGTCAATATCAAAAAGGGTATAGAAGAGTCGGTTCGTAAAAGCCTCTACCTTCTCCTTTAATTGGTATCGTAGATTGGGCTGTTTTTTGTGTTGATTTATTTGATCTATTATTGATTGATGGTCCATTTTTAAGTATGCGTTATACATTCAAAATTAACCATTATTTTAAAAGCAGTTCATTACAAATGGTTAACTTTAGCTTAAAACCCGTGTTCGGGCTTAAATAATAACAATACACAAGTCGTATGTTAAATACTGTAATTACGAAGCAGGCTTTAGATTTTCTCAAAAAACTCGAAGATAATAACACACGAGAATGGTTTGCGAAGCATAAGCCCGAATTTAAAAACCATGAAACGGCCGTAAAAGAATTTTATACCGGAGTAATGGAAAATTTGGAAAAACATGATACGATTGAAAAAATGAAGATGTTCCGAATTTATAGAGATGTTCGTTTTTCCAAGGACAAGAGCCCCTACAAATCGCATTTTGCAGGATCGTTCGCACGCGCCGGTGCCCAATTAAGAGGCGGATACTATGTACAAATAAAACCGGGTAATAGCTTTATTGCTACGGGTTTTTGGGGACCCAATAAAGAAGATTTATTGCGTATTCGAAAAGAATTTGAAGTTGATGCCACTGAAACACGAAAAATAATCAATGCAAAATCATTTAAAAAAGTCTGGGGAGAATTGGTAGGTGATGCCCTTAAAACCGCTCCCAAAGGTTTTGACAAAGAAGACCCCAATATTGATTTGATCCGGCGGAAGCAGTTTATTTTTGTTCGAAAGTTCGCCGATAAAGATGTTTTGGGCAAAGATTTTGCCAAGGAAATAAATACCTCTTTCAAAGCGATTCGACCCTTCTTTAATCTTATGAGTGATGTGCTTACCACAAACTTGAACGGGGAGTCGCTTGTGAACTAAACAACTACCTTAAAAAGTGAAATGTAATCTTTAGACCTACTGAGCCGAAGTCAACTCCTTTTGTCGCTATATTAAAGGCTACAACTAGTTTTAAACTAGTGACGTACCGGAAGACTCGCCTTCGGATAGTTTTTTTGCAAGGGTGTACCATGCCACCTTTTTTTTATAAACCTGAGTTTCTACTGTGGTCGCACAACGATTTTGCTGAGGAATGTGAGGCAATAATAGGCGCTTTCGAAACGGCTATAATCTGTTTCATATATGCCTTGTAAATGTGAGAAATATCGATTATAATTCCCAATATATTGCGCTCACTTACAGCATCTTGGTCGAGTTCGCTCAAACCATAGTGTTTCTATAAACCATCTTGCTCTCGAGTAGGTGAATCACAAAATCGGTTATGCCCATTATGAGCCAATAAAATATACCGGGCGCCTTGTTTATGGTATTTTGTAAGCAAGGAAAGGTCTTCACCATTGGGGTAGGTATTTTCGACACCTATCATGGCTATTTTTTTACTGAAGGCATTAATGCCACGTATATCGGCGTAAACTAGGGTAAACGCTATTTTTTCCAAAGTGATTTCTGTACATAGGCGATGAATAGCCTCGAACTCTGCCATGGCATTATCGGTCGCGTTACTGTATCCTAGACTAGATAGAGTCTTGGCCCGTATACACGATAAACCATGTGATATCTAATCCGCCCTTCTTCATTTCGAATAAATTTGCCAGAGAATATAGCCTTTCGATATAGTTGATACTATCGATAAAATTTTCAGCGTTGATACCATCAGACGTATCGATATTATAACTTTTTAGTGAATACGCTGCGCCTGTTATTTTGAACTCTTTTCAAGGTTTTACTTCGTTTTGAAACAAGAAATAAAGACTAGTACACAGAGGATAAATAGGCTATGTTTCATCGAGTAGGAATTTTAGACATACAAATAAAGCAATTTGACAACGGAAATAGGACTATAGGTAACATTTAGTTGCTTACAGGCCATGAAAAAGAGAGTTTTAGTCATATTCTAATCTGTAAATCAAGGAGCTAGTAGATAACCCTAACATATTTTAGTATTGAAACCGAAAAACTTACTTACTAAATTATCCTCTTTTGAAGTCATGCTTAATGATTTTTCCTTTGAGGAATTAAATGTTAGCGAGGCATCACTACTTAAGAAATCATTCATGGCGTTCAAAAGAGATTTGGAGGAAAATGTATTTAAACAAAATACAATTTCTTTCGTGAGCGATTATGATGAGTTTGAAAGCAGTCGTAATCATAAAAAGGCTACGATATCAGCTGGCGAGGGAATGTTAATTGCCAAGGTCAGTCATGAGATGCGAACCCCTTTAAATGGAATCATGGGGTTTACCGATCTTTTAAAAGAAGATGAACTGACTGAAAAACAACTACAACAGGTAAATGCAATCGCATCGGCATCACATGCATTGATGACCATAATCAATGAACTCTTAGAATACACAAAACTTTCGGCCGGCTTGGAAAAATTTGAAGCCATCGATTTCAATTTTCACAGTTTGATACGAGATGTAATGTACTTGTGCAATACTCTGATAACCGAGAAGGGAGTACAACTCAAATCGAATATAGACCCTGATATTCCTGACGTATTGGTCGGTGATCCATCTAAGCTCACCCAGGTTTTGTTGAACTTGATAGGGAATGCCATAAAATTTGTCAAGACTGGTGAAATTCGTTTAGAAGTCCAGCTAAAAAAACAAAATAGAGATTCATTCCTACTTGAATTTCTGATTGTTGATACCGGTATTGGTATTGCCGAGGAACAACTCGAACATATTTTCGATTCATTCCGACAGGCAGGACAAGATTCGTTTGCAAACCATGGCGGTTATGGCCTTGGTCTGAGTATCGTAAAGCAGATTATCGAAAAATCAGGAGGAAATATAGGGGTGGTCAGCAGTTTGGGCATTGGCACCACTTTTAAATTTGTACTGCCCTATAAAAAAGGTGAAAGTCAGAAGGTAGTAAAAATAAACAGTAAGCCCAAGGAAGGTTTGATTGGGCAGGAATTGATTAGAGGTATGAGAATTTTGGTTTTTGAGGACAACCTTTTAAACCAAAAACTTATTGAGCAGCGCCTAAAAAGATGGCATTGTACAACCTATGTAACCGATAATGCCATGTATGGATTGAACCTATTGAGGGAAAATAAAATCGATATGGTCTTGATGGATTTACACATGCCAGGAATGAACGGTTTCGAGCTAACCGAAAGAATACGCAGTACTGAGAATAGCGATGTAAAACAAATACCGGTGATTGCCCTCACGGCTGATTTTACAGCGGAGACCCAAGAAAAATGCAAGGCTTGCGGTATTGATGACTTTATTCTTAAACCCTATAGTCCGGAGGAGTTATTATCGAAAATACTGATAAACATGGATGAAAAGAATAGGAGGGCAGTGTCAGAGATGACCGCCGAGAGCACTACTTTCTTGTGTGCCGAACAAAAATTGAAGTTTGACCTGTCTCATATGTTAGATGAATGCGGGGGAGAGATTGAATTACTTGAAGAATTGGTGAATTTGTACACGCAAAATGCCTTAGAATTTATTGGAAATTTAAAACTGTGTTTGCAGCATAAAAATTTCGAAGCTTTAAAATTTGCGGCTCACAAAATCAAAGGTGGGCTGGCGATGATGCGAACCAATGAGCTTCATATAATTGTTTTAGAGATACACAAACTATGTGATACCGACAAGAATCTGGAACAATTGATATTATTAAACGATCATTTTATTGAGGAATATGTGATTACTGAGAAAGCGATGCATATGGCCCTTGAAAAAATAAAAAATAAAGAGCACTGAGAATTGATGAAGAAGAAAAAGATTTTATTGGCTGAAGATGATGATTTATTGGCCGCCTTATTGAATTTTAAGTTCAAAAAAGGAGGCTATGACGTAGTCCTCTGTAAAGACGGGCGCGAAGTAAAAGAGATTTTATATCAAGTTATGCCTGATATTATCGTCACCGATTTGATGATGCCCTATTTTTCAGGCATGGAACTTATTGGTTTTATTCGCAACGAGTTGAAATCAAACGTACCCATTATTATCATATCCTCGGCCGGAAATGAAGAAAATGTAATTAATGCCTTTGAATTAGGGGCTAATGATTTTGTATCAAAACCCGTTAGTCCTTCAGAACTTATGGTACGCGTAGCGCGAAAATTGAATAAAATAACAGTTGGCGATAATTAGATCTACATATAAAAGTCATTTGCTAATCAGTGTCCCAGAAATCCAGACAGATTTACTTTGGGATCTGACTTTAGTTTTTATAGCCTTAGCCATACTGTATTTTATTGCGGCCTTCTTTTTTAGAAACAAAATAGCATCGGAGTCAAATAAAATGAAACAAAACAAGACAGTGCTTTCACCAATGATAAGTGAATTTCTGTTTTATGAAGAAGATGCTTCCAAAAAAGAAAAGACCAAGTATGTACATCTTAAAATCGAAATCAGACAGTTCCTCAAAAAGGAGTTTAGTAGAAAGGTTTTGGCAGGAATTTTATTGGATTTAAGAAAAGATGTTTCCGGAGATACGCAAAGAAGGCTTTTTAAACTGTATACCGATTTTGGACTTCACAATGATGCCTTTGAAAGCCTAAAAAGCTGGCGGTGGGAAATTGTTTCGAAAGGCATTCTAGAGCTTACCCAGATGCAAGTACAGGAAGCCTACGGTTTTATCACCAAATTCATTAATGACAAAAGGAGTACCATTCGCAAACAAGCTGAAATCGCTACGGTTACCCTTAAACCTGAAGGGATCAATTATTTTTTAGATACTACTACCTCTAAAATTTCGGAATGGCAACAGTTAAAGTTATTAGATGTTATTCGGAACAAAGAAGATTTTCGGCCACCCTTATTCAAAGTATGGCTGACCTCGAAAAACAAACATGTGGTACTTTTTGCCCTACGTCTAATAAAATATTACCATCAGAGTGATGCCAAGGCATCCTTGGTTGAATTGGTGAAACATAAGAACAACCAAATAAAAGAAGAAGCGATCCAGTGTGTGAAAGCTTTTAATATCGTAGAGGCCTTAGGTACGCTACAAGTGATTTTTTGGAAAAGCCAGACGAATATTAAGATATCAATCTTGGATACCATAGCCTATATAGGTGACAAAAACCATATTCAGTTCTTACAGTCCATCGAAAATAAGGAAACTGAATTTTTGGTCAAGAGTAAGGCAATAGCTGCGATAAATACGATTTCACCAGAGAGTATTATGCCGACCGTTGATATACAAGATATACGTAACTACATTATTCCTGAAGATATTGTAACCAAAGAAGAGGCTGATTCTTTGCCAGATACTACTATTGAAGAGCTGGGCAGTATTGATAAAGCACCAGTGAAAGAGCCATTGCTCGATGAGGGTAGAGGTTTTGAAGAAAAATCGGAAGATTCGAAGGCGGTGGTCAAGAAGTCTCTTGAAATTTCTAGTTCAGAAGTACCCTTTAAAAACCCAGCGAATAAAAGGGAAGAAGAAGTTTCGATCAATATAGATTTTATTCCGCTGGTAATTGATACTCCTGCGATGCAAACGGAAGCTGCTGAAAAAGGCCACGACCCAATAAAAGAAAAGACCAATACGGCAACTGATGCGTTAACCACCTCATCAAAAGCCCTAGAAAATCAAGATGTCTCCGATTTTAAAATGACTGACATTGATTTTATTCCACTCGTGGTCGCAGACAAAAATGAAGAACAGGAAAATAAAACCTTTTATGAAGACATAACCGATGCTTGTTTTAAAGACAAGTATGACAAGACGAACATAGATGTTGATGAGTTGAATTTTCTGCCTCTTGTAACCGATACTGAGCTTGATTTAGGGAGTAGCCCAATCAAACATAGTAACGAACAGCAAGCCGTTCTCAAAGAAGATATAGACAGTGATTCGCTCTCGGATTTTGATATTGGCGAGCAGGCAGAGGCTCTAGGAACTGAAAACACAACGCAACAACAAGAGAACGATCAAGATCATTCTGCCCTCCCCATAGCTGAAAAGGAACCTGAAGAACAAGATGTTGTTTCCTGGTTGTTAGTCCAAAATGAAATAAACGAATTTGAAGTTACCTATGAGGAGGTAAGCTTTAAAGTTCAGCTATCTGACCGTATTCCAAAACCCGTGTATTATAATGAGTATGAGGCCTATATGATGGCTTTATTAGATGATTTAGAGGCC
Source organism: Flavobacteriaceae bacterium (assembly GCA_045046905.1). Lineage (GTDB taxonomy): Bacteria > Bacteroidota > Bacteroidia > Flavobacteriales > Flavobacteriaceae > JASFYU01. The sequence goes on from JASFYU010000057.1 coordinate 12,521, forward strand.
TTGGGCGATTATCGTGAAATACCTTTGTTAAAGGCCTATAGTGATCAAGAGGAAATACTGTTCATACGCCAGCGTATAGCTCAGCTTATCGATGGCTTTTCGAATGATAAAGATAAAAGTGAAGATGTTGATTTTAGATCTAAAACGAGAAATAAATTACTGAATTACAACGTATTCAGAAACCTTTTTCAATATTGTGATACAGAAAAAAAATTGATATTGATGGATGAGGTTATTGGGGTGGGGGATGAAAAAGAAATCGAATTTTTGAAAAACCTGCTAGAAGACAAAGAACTCAAAATACGAAAAAAAGCTGCTCAGGTACTTGAAGGCCTGCAAGACAAATTGTCTTGTGAAAATCAGCCTTCGAAAGAAGCTCTTCTTGTTAGAGATGATGATTTTATAGCTCAACTTTCAAAAGAAAAGGTGGTACCCTCCAAAGTTATTGCATTTGAGAAAGAATATAGTTCCTCGGATGCCAATGATATTTTTGATATGAACTTTGAATTGTGTCAAGAATCTGACAGTAAGAGTGAGCTAGTGGAGCGAAAGACCATTGGCATCGCTAGTGAAAAGAAAAGATTACTGTCGAATCCCTTTTGGTTCGATTCCGAATACAATGATATAAAAACTCAATGAATAGTGGCCTTTTCAATATAGTTTTAGAATATTTAAACATCGTATTCTTGGTGTTTTCGGTGGTGCTGTTCGCCTTGTTTATGATCATGGGTTATCTATCTACTAGAAATTATATTCATTATCGCAACAAAAACAGTTTTGGCGATTTATCAAAGATTATGGCATCTCCTTTGGCGCCCAGTATTACTATTATTGCGCCTGCTTATAATGAAAGTATGACCATTGTAGAGAACATTCGTTCATTGATGTCGCTCCGCTATGTGAACTATGAGGTGATGGTGGTCAATGACGGTAGTAGCGATGACACTTTAGAAAAAATGATCAAGGCCTATGACCTGTACAAAATTGACCAGAAAATAGACCCCGATTGGCGCAGTAAACCTATAAGGGGTGTTTATAAATCGCCCAATAAAGCCTTTTCTAAGCTAACTGTTATCGATAAGGAGAACGGTGGAAAATCTGATGCATTGAATACGGGTATGGCTCTTTCGACCAATCGATATGTCGGCTGTATTGATGTAGACTGTCTATTGCTGCCCGATGCCCTCTTACATGTTGTAAAGTCTTTTTATCAACGTTCTGATAAGCGGGTAATAGCGGTAGGAGGCGTAATTAGAGTGGCCAATTCCTGTAAAATTTCTGGTGGAAAATTGGAGGAAATTAGGCTGCCCAAAAATTGGTTGGCGAGATTTCAGTTGTTAGAATACACAAGATCATTCATTTTAGGCAGAATGGCATGGGGCCGTATCGATAGTCTTTTGATTATTTCGGGGGCATTTGGTTTTTTCGATCGTGAAATTGCCTTAGCCGTTGGTGGCTACGATACCAATACGGTAGGTGAGGATATGGAAATCGTCTTTAAGATGCGACGCTATATGCACGACCAAAAAATACCGTATACCATTGAATATATACCCGATCCATTATGCTGGACAGAGGTGCCTGAAGACTTGAAAATCTTAGTCAACCAAAGAGATAGGTGGGCCAGAGGAAATCTAGAGACCCTATTTAAACACAAAGACATGTTCTTTAATTCGAAGTATGGGCGCTTGGGCCTACTGAGTTACCCATATTGGTTTTTCTATGAATGGCTAGCCCCTTTATTAGAGTTCTTTGGCTTTTTTACCGTGATACTTTTTTATTATCTGGGAATACTTAATTGGGACTTCTTTATCGCCATTACCACAACGATCTACATGTTTTCGATTATGTTTTCTTTCTACGCCATTCTGTGGGATGTATACGGCTATAATGAGTATAGGAAAACAAAAGATATATTGATATTGATGTTCTGTTCGATAATAGAACCTATAGTTTTTCACCCTATAGTGGTCTGGTCAGCGGTACGGGGTAATTATAAAAAATTGTTCAAGGTAAAATCAGGCTGGGGATCACAGGTACGTAAAGGTTTTGCAAAGGCGACTTAAATAATAAAGATGAATACGAGTCAACATGATAGATACACGCTAAAGCACTACACAAGATTGATAATTTCTTTCTTTTGTAGTTTGCTCGCACTCTCTATATATCAATATACAAGCTTGTATCTCAAGGGGGTGGTAGACACCATTTTTAGTGTCAGTTTTTTTATAGCCATAGTGCATCAAATCGGTTATGCCTCACTGGTGGGGGTCATTCTTGCTTTTCCCTTTAATTTTTGGGAGAAATTAAGGCCTAAATATGGTTTTAATCTCATTTTTGTACTGCTTGTTCTTTTATTAATTATTGAGGCCATGCTCATTAGTTACTATTGTACGGCCCTTGTTCCCTTGGGTTCAGATTTATTGGGGTATAGCAGTGGTGATATTAAGGAGACTATTGCCAATTCAGGAGGAATATCGATCATTATGGTATTGAGTTTGGCGCTTATTATAGGAATATTTTTTGGTATGTATAGGCTAACATCAAAACATTATCATCGCATTAGTAAGATGTACCCCTTTACCATTATCCTCTTTAGTCTGTTTATCATGACCCTTTTTACCGAAGGCAAACCAATCAATCAGAATAAGACCCAATATTTGGCCTTAAACCTTTACAATACCGCTACCGAGGATACCTCCTACGATTCTGAGCTTGAATATCCGCTTATTAAGTCTAAAAAAATAGAAAATGTATTGGGCGAGTATTTTGAACTGAAAACTGAGAAACCCAATATTGTCTTTATCATAGTGGAAGGCCTAGGAAGAGATTTCGTCGGTGAAGGAGCTGAATATGGTGGTTTTACACCTTTTTTAGATGAGCTGACCACCAGATCCTTGTATTGGGAAAACTGCTTGAGCAATACAGGCAGGACTTTTGGAGTGCTTCCCTCTTTAATAGGGTCCTTACCCTTTGGAAAAAGTGGATTTATGGAACTTGAGAAATTTCCAAATAAAATAACGCTCTACAGCATATTAAAAAACAACGGCTACACCACTTCTTTTTTACAAGGCACCAATAGTTCTTTTGATAAGGTAGATAGATTTCTGCGCAGTGAGAATGTCGATTTTGTTTTAGACAAATCAGGTTTCGGAAATAAATACGAACTGCAGGCGAAAGATGACGCGGGTTCTTCCTGGGGGTATCCTGACAAAGAACTCTTTAAGAAGAGTATGAGCTTGCCACGAAAATCAGGGCAGCCTAGAATGGAAGTATATATGACCATTAGTACCCATGAACCCTTTATACCACCACATCAGGAGCTGTATGAGAAAAAAGTAACACAGATTTTATCCAAGGGTGATTACCAAGGACGGGTCAAAAAAATAATTGAAAAGAATAACAACGTTTTTGCAACCCTGCTATACACTGATAATGCAATACAATATGTTTTTGAGGAATATAAAAAACAGCCTGATTACGATAACACCATTTTTATTATTACTGGTGACCATAGGCTTATTCCTATACCACAACGGAACAACCTAAGTCGTTTTCACGTACCCTTAATCATGTTCAGTCCTATGCTGAAAAGGACAAAAAAAATGAGCGCTGTTTCCTCACATTTCGACGTCACCCCAACTTTATTGGCATTACTTGAGGGTGAATATGAACTCGAAATGCCGAAAAGAGTGGCTTGGATGGGTGATGCATTAGATATGAACCTTGAATACAGGTCAATAAAAGATATTCCATTAATGCGAAACAAGAATGAGTTAAAGGAGTTTGTCAGTGGTGAAAAACTTTTCTCCGATGGTTCGGTTTACACTATTGATAAAAACATGAATTTGAGTTCTTCCTATAGAGATTCAAAGGCTGAGGCGAAGTTGAAAGCCTTTAAATCTATGAATGTTTACGTAACTACCAATAATAAGATCATACCCGATAGTCTGTCAATTTTTTCGGTTCAGAAAGAAAAATTTACCGCCAGTCAAATCATTTGGATAAACAGTATCTATAACGGCCAAGATTCAGATATGGCCTATTTTACGGCCCGTGATTTAGCCTTTGATGGGGAATACGACAAGGCCTTATTATTATGCAGATATAATCTTAGCAAGGCACCGAGCCATATCGATACCAAAATTTTGACAGGGCGTGTGAATGTTTGGCAGGGTAATTACGAAGCTTCAATCGAAATATTGAAAGCCTGTATAAAAATGAATCCCAATTATATTGATTCCTACTCCGCCTTGTTCGATGTCTATTTTTGGTCCGAAAAGTATAAAGAGGCCTTGGAACTGATCGAACTGGCAGAACAGAACAGCTCTAGCGTTAATGAGATTGCCGATAAAATTGCCAGAGCACGAAAACAGGCTCGAAAGAAGCGACTAGCTTTAGCCGTTAAAAATTTAGAAAAACCAAAAATGGAAACCCTTATGGTATCCTTTGATCAATAATGATACAGAAACGCTTCTATAGTATTTTGTTCTTTGGACTGCTCGGCCTTTGGCTGAGGTGCCAAGACATGGCGTATAATGATTATACAGAACCCTCATATGAAACTGCGCATAATTTGGCGTATAAGGGGGATCACAAATCCGCTGAGGTAATGCTCATTCAGCTACTCTCAAAAAATCCTGATAATTTGAAAGCCCATTCCTTATTGGCCAGTACCTATAGTTGGGGCGGTCAGTATGATAAGGCTAGGAATGAATTCAATAAGATTACATCTACAGATCGTAATAATAGCGATGTTTGGGTTTCGGCCAT